>DASQLL010000305.1:0-5804 GCA_035630035.1 Pyrinomonadaceae bacterium
TCGGCATGAACCTCGTCACGCACCAGACCGGCCCCGAAGGGCGCGAGGTGCGGACGCTTCTCGTCGAAGAAGGGCTGCCGATTGATAGAGAGTTCTACCTCGGCATCGTGCTTGACCGCGCGTCGGGTCGCCCCGTCTTCATGGCGTCGTCCGCGGGCGGCATGGACATCGAAGAGGTCGCCGCGAACACGCCGGAGCTTATCCTCAAAGAGACGATTGATCCGGCGGTCGGCTTCCGCCCGTTTCAGGCGCGCAAGCTCGCCTTCGGTCTGGGGCTGCCCGCCGCGCTCGTAAGTCAGGCGGCGAAGTTCATGCAGTCGCTCTACAACGCGAACGAGCAGATGGACGCGTCGCTGATGGAGATCAACCCTTTCCTGCTGACGAAGGACGGGCGGCTGATCGCGCTCGACGCGAAGATAAACTTCGACGACAATGCGATGTTCCGCCACGCGGACTTTCAGCCTCTGCGCGATTTGAACGAAGAGGAGCCGCTTGAGATCGAGGCGTCCAAGTTCGACCTCAACTACATCAAGCTCGACGGCAACATCGCGTGCATGGTCAACGGCGCTGGGTTAGCGATGGCGACGATGGACATCATCAAGCTCGCGGGCGGCGAGCCTGCGAACTTCTTAGACGTTGGCGGCGGCGCGTCGCAGGAGCGCGTCGAAGCGGCCTTCCGCATTCTGCTCGCGGACGAAGCCGTGCGCGCAGTCCTCGTAAACATCTTCGGCGGCATCGTGCGTTGCGACATGGTCGCGCGCGGAGTGGTGGGCGCGGCGCAGAACCTCGGCGTCAAAGTCCCCGTCGTCGTCCGGCTCGAAGGCACGAACGTAGAAGAGGGACAGCGCGTCCTGCGCGAGTCGGGCCTGAACTTCACCGTCGCCAACGGCATGAAGGACGCAGCCGAAAAGGTCGTCGCCCTCGCAGATCAGCAGGCCGCTTAAATTGCCGGTCGTGCAAATCGGCGCGTCGCACGGACATCAACCAAGTCCTTCGCTAATGAGCATCGAGTAGTTCGTCGTCGTAACGCTCAGGGAAACTTCTAACAGGAGACACTTATGTTCTGTCCGAAGTGCGGGGCCGTTCAAAGCGACGAGATGAAGTTCTGCAAGACGTGCGGCGCGAACTTGCAGGCCGTGCGGCAGTTGGTTGACGCGGGCGGGGCGGGCGAGAAGTTCGACTGGAGCAAGACTTGGGTCGCGGATATGCTCCTCTCGGAAGCTGAGCGTAAAAAGCGCGATCAGGAGCTTGAGCGTTCGCGCGGCGTCACGCCTGAGATGAAGCGATTCAACGAGATCAAGGGCGGCGTCATCACGGCTTGCGTCGGCATCGGGATAACAATCTTTCTCTACATCTTCATGCAGGGCATCGTACTCAGCGGCCAGAATCCGCCGCACGACAACGAGATTCTAAGCCGCATCTGGGTCGCCGGGGTGATCCCTTTTTGCGTGGGGCTGGCGCTTCTGATTAACGGCATCTTCGTCAGCAAGAAACAGGTCGATTTAGCGAGGCGCGAACAGCAGGCGGGGCAGGACGCTCTGCCGGAGGTCACGCAGCGTCAAGCCCTACGGGCCGGCTCGACTGCCGAGATAATTCCGCCCGGCTTCAGCGTAACGGAAGGCACGACGAAACACCTCAAAGTCGCCGCCCAGAAGATGCGAGACCCGGACAACACCTAAACGTCTGCCGCGTCGGTGCGACGGTTCGACGCGCGTTAAGTAATCCGACTGAGGTCTTGATCGTAACTTTATTCAACTATGCTTTATATGGTTGTAGAGCGCTTTAAGAATCAGGACGCATTACCCGTCTATCGCCGTTTCCGGGAACAGGGCCGGCTCGCTCCCGAAGGATTGATCTATATTTCGAGTTGGGTTGACGAGAGTTTCCACTGCTGTTTTCAAGTTATGAAAGCGGACGACCGGAGTCTGCTCGACCGTTGGATCGCTAACTGGAGCGACATTGTTGACTTCGAGGTGTTCCCGGTAATGACTTCGGAGGACGCCGCGGAAAAACTTTCCCGGTCTCTCTGATTTTCTGTTTCTATAGTAAAGAGTGTTGGCCTGTAACGCTCGGAATTTTCACGCGCAAGCTAATAGGAAATGTGTTAACGGCTTCCGCGTCGGACTACACCGTCTGAAATAGACAGCTATGAACCGTCGTTCCATCTTCAAACTGCTCGTACACCTGAGCCGCTTCGGCCTCGCCGCGCTCTTCCTCTTCGCCGCGGGCGCGAAGCTCTTCACGCTCTCCGACTTCGCCGCGAACCTCTCGAACCTCGTCGCCTCGAATCTTATCTGGCCCGTCGCAATCGCCGTCATCGCGTCTGAGCTGTTGACAGCCGCGCTCCTCCTCTGGCCCCGCGCGGCGCGTCTTGGCGCTCTGCTCGCGGCTGCGCTCCTCACGGGCTTCGCGGCCTACGCGCTCTACTACGTCTACGTCCTCCACGGCGAGCCGCTCGAATGCGGCTGCTTCGGTCGCCTCATCGGCAGCCAACTCGGCGTCTCGACCGCCCTCAGAAACCTCGCGCTTCTCATTCCCTGCGCGCTCGTCTTCTTCGGGTTGCCGCGACTCAGTAGAAATGCATTTCGGAAGCGCAGCGAAGATAATAGCGGGCAGACCAACATTGACGGGTTGAAGTGAAACGAAAATGGCAACATTAACTTTCTGGGGCGGGGTGGGGACGGTCACGGGGTCGAAGTATCTGGTTGAGAGTGGGAGCAGCCGTGTGCTGGTTGACTGCGGACTGTTTCAGGGGTTGAGGGAGCTGCGCGAGCGCAACTGGGAAGAGCCGCCGTTCGATGTGCGGTCGCTTGATGCGGTGGTCATCACGCACGCGCATGTTGACCACACGGCGTACCTGCCGCGCATCGTGGCGCTCGGATACGATAAGCCTGTGTATTGCTCGCGTGGGACGGCGGACTTGTTGAAATTGTTGCTGCCGGACTCTGCGCGTTTGCAGGAGGAGGAGGCCGAGTATCGCAACCGAAAGGGGCTGACGCGACACCATCCAGCGCTGCCGCTCTACACCGAAGCGAACGCGCGCGCCACGCTAAAGCTTCTGCGTGTGTGCCCGAACACGGGCGAGCCGACCGAGGTCGCCGAGGGGGTGCGCGCGAGCTTTCGCATCGCGGGACACATACTCGGCTCAAGCCTCGTGCTGCTTGAGCTGGACGGCGCGGGCGCGGACGGGAAGGGGAGACGCGTGCTTTTCTCAGGCGACCTCGGACACTACGACCAGCCGATCATACGCGACCCCGTGCCTCCGCCCGCGTGCGACTACATGCTCGTCGAGTCAACCTACGGCGACCGTTTGCACGACCCGGAAGACCCGAAGGACGCGCTCGCACGCGTCATCAATGAAGCGGCGGAGCGCGGCGGCCCGCTCCTCATCCCCGCCTTCGCAATCGGTCGCACGCAGGAACTCATCTATCACATACGCGAGCTTGAGGACGCGGGGCGCATCCCCATACTTCCCGTGCGCGCTGACTCGCCGATGGCCGCCGCCGCGACGCAAATCTACCAGCGCACGCGCGAAGAGCATGATGAGGATTACGACAACCTTCTCGAACAGAAACGCGCGCCGCTGCGGACTCGTTCGATGCTGACGGCCTCTTCGCGCGACGAGTCGAAGCGTCTGAATGAAGAGAAGGGGCGGCGCATCATCATCTCGGCATCGGGGATGATGACGGGCGGGCGCGTCATGCACCACGCGCGCAGAATTCTGCCGGACGAGCGCGCGACCGTTCTCTTCGTCGGCTTTCAAGCAGCAGGCACTACGGGCCGCCGCATACTCGAAGGCGAGCGCGAGGTTCGCATCATGAAGGAGTACGTGCCCGTCCGTTGCCACGTCGAGCGCATCGGAGGTCTTTCCGCTCATGCCGACTGGAGCGAAGTCCTTCGTTGGCTTGAGCCGTTGAAGCAAGCGCCGCGCCGCGTCTTCACCACGCACGGCGAGCCGGAGGCGGCTGCGGCGATGGCCGCGCACATACGCGAGCGCTTCGGCTGGCGCGTTGACGCGCCGCATTACGGCGAACAAGTCGAGCTTGAGTAGTCTCGCGTCGCAGGACGACTGAGTAGTAGTGTCTGTTCGTTCTTGAGCTTTGTGTAGGAACACTCACCGCCGCAGGCGCAGAGGACGCAGAGTTCACGCAGAGGAAAGACAACACTCTGCGCCCCCTCCGCGCCCTCTGCGCCTCTGCGGTGAGCTTCAACTCTCTATTCACTCAAGAATGAATAGATTCCGACTGAATGGCACGGCTTTTTAGTCGCGCGCGCCGCCGTGCTATACTTCGCGTTCAAATCAAGCAAGCAAATTCGCATCCTTAGGAGCAGACACCTTTGAGCGTTCTCGTTGACAAAAACACGCGCCTCGTCGTGCAGGGCATCACGGGCAAAGAGGGCACGTTCCACACGAAGCAGATGGCCGAGTACGGCACGAACGTCGTCGGCGGAGTGACGCCGGGCAAGGGCGGGACGACGCACGAGGGCTTCCCTGTCTTCAACACCGTCGCCGATGCAGTCAAGCATGCAGGCGCGAACGCCTCGGTCATCTACGTGCCGCCCGCGTTCGCGGCGGACGCGATCATGGAGGCGGCTGACGCGGGACTCGCGCTCGTCGTCTGCATCACCGAAGGCATCCCCGCGCTCGACATGGTGAAGGTCAAAGAGTACCTGTCGGACAAACCGACGCGCCTCGTCGGCCCGAACTGCCCCGGCGTCATCTCGCCCGGCAAGTGCAAGATCGGAATCATGCCCGGCCACATACACCGAGAGGGCAGCGTCGGCGTCGTCTCGCGCTCCGGCACGCTGACGTATGAAGCGGTCGGACAGTTGACCGCGCTCGGACTCGGACAGTCAACGGCGATAGGCATCGGCGGCGACCCCATCGTAGGCACGACGCACCTGCAAGCGCTCGCGCTCTTTCAGGACGACCCCGAAACCGAAGGCATCGTCATGATCGGCGAGATAGGCGGCTCGGCTGAAGAAGAGGCCGCCGCCTTCGCCAAAGACAACGTGACCAAGCCCATCGTCGCCTTCATCGCGGGACAGACCGCGCCTCCCGGACGCCGCATGGGCCACGCGGGCGCGATCATCGCGGGCGGCAAGGGCACAGCCGCCGAGAAGATGAAGGCGCTCGAAGAGGCGGGCATACGCGTCGTCCACTCGCCCGCCGACATCGGCCAAGCGATGAAGGACGCGCTCGGCGCACGCGCGACAGCCTAAAAGTGAGCTGTGAGCAGTAAGCAGTAAGCAGTCTTTGCTTCTCTGCTCACTGCTCACTGCTTACTGCTCACTAATCCGAGGAGAACAATGGCAGAACAGACAGGCAATCTTACTTTCGGAATCATCAAGCCCGACGCGGTGCGCGCCGGGAAGGCGGGCGCGATATTGCAGCGCATCACGGACGCAGGATTCCGTGTGCGCGCGATGAAGCTCATACACATGACGAAGCAGGAGGCCGAGGGCTTCTACGCAGTCCACCGCGAGCGCCCCTTCTTCGCGGAGCTAACGACGTTCATGTCGAGCGCGCCCTGCGTCGTGCTGGCTCTCGAAAAGGAGGGCGCGGTCAAGGCTTGGCGCGATTTGATGGGCGCGACCGACCCTGCGAAGGCCGACGAGGGCACGCTACGCAAAGAGTTCGGCGGCTCGCTCGGCGAGAACGCGGTACACGGCTCCGACTCCGAAGAGAACGCGCAGATCGAGCTTGCGTACTTCTTCAGCCGACTGGAATTTGTTTAGTAAATGGTAAATGGTGAATGGTAAATAGAAACCACCATTCACCATTTACCATTCACCATTTACCA
>DASQLL010000306.1:0-3079 GCA_035630035.1 Pyrinomonadaceae bacterium
GCGCGCGAGGTGGCAGAGGCGCAGGCGGCGCTCGTTGCGTTGCGCGCGCGGACTGAACTGCGCGTGCGCCGCGTCCTCACGCCCGCACAGTTGCAGACGTTTCGCGACCTGCGTTTGCAAGCGCGACGTAATCAGCGCCTACAACGCCGGCTCAATAGCGGTAACAATCCGCGGCGTCCCGGAAGGAACGCCCTCGACAACCCGAATCGCCTGAATCCGAATGCGCCCGCCGACCAGAAGCTGAACCCGCGCCCACTCACTCCGCGCGAGCGTCGCCGCGGCGGACTTCGCAGACCGTAGAGACGGTGAATGGTAAATAGTAAATGGTAAATAGTGGTTGAGTGATTGCGAGCTTGGTTCGTAATCACTCTACTTGAGCGACAAACCACCATTCACTATTTACCATTCACCATTTACCATTCACCATTTACGGTTTTTATCGCTTGACGCACCCGCCCTTTTCCGCGCATCATAGCCCGCTCGCTATTTGCCGAACGCATTCTGATTTTCGTCGAATTTTTGCGGTGCGCGTGACCCCTCCGCCGGCTGCTTGCCGGTCGAAATAATTCCGGGACGCGTGACCGGCCAGCTTATCTCCCGCATGACGGGTTTGCCCTGTTTCCGACTGTACGCATGAACTTCGCCCTGCGCGCCCTGCTTGAGGTTCAGGAGACCACCTTGCTCGCGGCGCGCGCCGCGCGGAGGCTCTTCCGTCGCCCGACTTACATCCCCGAAATGATCACGCAGATGGACGTGATCGGCGTCGGCTCGCTTACGATCATCCTCCTCACGGGCTTTTTCACGGGCGGAGTGCTCGCGCTTCAAACCTATCCGACGCTAAAATACTACGGGGCGCAGGATCAGACGGGCAGGCTCGTTGCGACCGCGCTCGTGCGCGAGTTGGGGCCTGTGCTGAGCGGACTGATGGTCGCGGGCCGCGTAGCCTCGGCCATCGCCGCGGAGCTTGGCTCGATGGTCGTCTCGCAGCAGATTGACGCGATGCGCGCGCTCGGCACAGACCCCGTGCGTAAGCTCGTCGCGCCGCGCATGATCGCTCTGCTCATAACGCTTCCGCTTCTGACGCTCATCGCCGACGCGGTCGGCATCGGCGGCGGCTGGGTGGTCTCGACTAAGTTTTTCGGGCTGGTCTCAAGCTCGTTCATGTCGGCGGTCTGGGACGGTCTGACGACCGACGACATCGTCGGCGGCTTCGTCAAGTCAACGGTCTTCGCCTTCATCATCGGGGTGGTCGCGTGCCGGCAGGGCTTGAGGACGGAGGGCGGCACGGTCGGCGTCGGGCGCTCGACGACGACCGCGGTCGTCTCGGCCTCGATACTCGTTATCGTCGCCGACTACTTTATTACGCGACTGCTACAGATTATCCTTGGGCTGCCGACCTGATGGAACGAGCCGAACGCCTTATGTCTTCGACGGACGTTGAAGTTAGAGAGCAAGACGCCGATCCGGGGCCGCACGGCGGCGTGAGCGACGCCGCTCAGGAGTCAACTTTCGCGGAGGTTGACGACCGCGAGCGAGTCACCCCAGCCATCGAGTTCAGCGACGTTACGCTCTCGTTCGACGACCGCGTTGTTCTCGACGCCCTCAGCTTCAAGGTGCGAAGGGGCGAGACCAAGGTCATCCTCGGCGGTTCGGGCGGCGGCAAGTCCACGATCATCAAGCTCATACTCGGCCTCTTGAAACCCGACGACGGTCGCATACTCGTTGACGGCGAGGACATAACAGAATACACGGAGGCCGAGATGATGGGCGTTCGCAAGAAGATGGGCATGGTCTTTCAGGAGGGCGCGCTCTTCGACTCGCTTTCGGTTTACGACAACGTCGCGTATCGCCTGCACGAGCAGGGCGTTCCCGAAGAGGATGTCGAGCAGGAGGTTCGGCGGATGCTTCGCTTCGTAGACCTCGAAGACGCGATTGACAAGATGCCCATAGAGCTTTCGGGCGGCATGCGGCGCAGAGTCGGAGTCGCGCGCGCGCTCGTCGGCGGCCCGAAGATAGTCATGTTCGACGAGCCGACCGCGGGACTCGACCCGCCGACCGCGCGCACGATCTGCGAGCTTGCGATCAAGCTGCGCGACCTCGAAGACGTGTCGTCCATCTTCGTCACGCACGAGATGAACAACGTCGCCTACCTGACCTCGGAGTACGCCGTCGTGAACGACGAGGGCGAGATTGATTTCGAGAAAGAGGGAGAGCGCCTGTGCCTCGTCAATACCAAAGTCATGATGCTCAGGGGCGGCAAAATCATCTTCGAGGGCACGGACGAGGCGCTCCACAAGACCGAGGACAAGTACATCCAGCGGTTCATCCGCGGACACTGAAAGGAAAGTCAGAAGTCAGAACGCTGAACGATGAAGTGAAAAGCATTCGCCTTCAGTTCAGTCTTCAGCGTTCTGACTTCTAACTTAAAGACTATGCCTACAGCGAAAAAGAGAGTCGGGCTAAGGGAGCTGCGCGTCGGCCTGCTGGTCGTCGTCGCCATAGGCGTTCTCATATTCCTTCTCCTGAACGCGTCGGGCGACATCTCGCCGTTCTCGAAGAAAGTCCATCTGCGCGCGCGCTTCGGCAACGCCGACGGTTTGAGGCGCGGCTCTGAGGTTCGACTCGCGGGAGTTCGTATCGGCAAAGTGGACGACGTGCGTCTGTTGCCGCCCACCGACAACCCGAACGAAAAGGTCGAGGCGACTATTTCAATTGACGACGAAATTGACGGCAGGCCCTCGACCGAGCTTATCCGCTCCGACTCGACGGCGCGGATGAGCTCGGCGAGCATCCTCGGCTCGGACAAGATCATCAACGTCACGCCCGGCACGGCGCTCGGCCAACCCTCGAAGGACGGCGACATGCTTCCGCCCGGCGCTCCCGGCGGAGACATGGAGGCGCTCACCACTTCCGGCAACGAGCTGATGCAGCAGCTCAACAAGCTATCCGCTCAGTTCACGGACATCGCGGGCAAAATCAATCAGGGGCAAGGCACAATCGGTCGCTTCGTCAACGACGAGGCGTTCTACAACAATTTGAACCAGACCGTCCGAGACGTGAACGGGCTTGTAAGGCAGAT
>DASQLL010000307.1:0-6643 GCA_035630035.1 Pyrinomonadaceae bacterium
GCTTCAAAAGCCCCGCGAGCAAGCGCACGAGCGTTGACTTGCCCGACCCGTTCGCTCCAATGAGCGCGGAGAGCCGACCGCGCACGACCGCGAGCGACGCGCCGCGCACGACCTCCGGCGCATCCTTCGCATAAGCGAAGCGAAGCCCGCGCGCCTCGATGAGCGCGCCGCCGTTAACGTCTTCACTCAGATTAGTCGCCGCCATTACATACCACGGAAGGAATTAACAGGGATGGACAGGAGGAAGAAAAGTCAGAAGTCAGAACGATGAACGCTGAACTGAAAACAACTTGTCTTTCAGTTCATCGTTCAGCGTTCTGACTTCTGCGTTTCTTCCTTATCCTGTCCATCCATGTTAATTAATTCTTCGCAGACTCAAGCCTCTCACTTCTTCGCGAACGCATCCGGGTGAATCAGTTCGGCGAACTTGCGCGCCGTGTCGCCGACGAACTGCGATGGGTGCAGAACGCTCTCGTCGCGTATCGCGTAGACGCGCTTCTCTCGCACCGCGCGCAGAGTGGGCAACTCGCCCCAGACGGCGAGCGTGTCCTCGTCGAACTGTCCCGTCTCTTTGTGCATCATCAGGTCAATGATGATGTCGGGGTCGAAGGCGATGACGGCCTCCTTCTGCAACTTCCCCCAGCCCTCGCGCGCGGGCGGCGAGACCGGCTCGCCCCCCGCGACCTGTATGAGTTGCGCGATGAATGTTCCCTCGCCCGCGACGTAGATGTCGCGCAGAGTGCCGGGCACGCGGTCAACGACGCAGAGGACGCGGCGGCGCGGCGCGCGCTCGGTCGCCGTCTGCACGGTCGCGATTGTGGCGCGCGTCCGTTCCGCGAGCGCGCGCGCTGCGTCCACTTCGTGCGTTGCCTCTCCGGTCAGCTCGATGGCCTTGAGCGCGTCTTCGAGCGTGCGGCTCGGCACGGAGAGCGTGCGTATGCCCAACGCCTCGATCTTCTCTTTGACGAACTGCGCCTGCTGGTCTGCGAAGACGACGAGGTCGGGACGAAGCGACGCGATCTGCTCAAGGTTCGGGTTGCTCCAACCGCCGACGCGCGGCAGGTTTTTCACTTCCGGCGGATACGTGCAGTAGTCCGACACGGCCACCACGCGACCAAACGCGCCGACGCCGTACAGAATCTCCGTCGCGCTCGGCGACAGCGAGACGATGCGCGCGGGCTTATCCGCGCGCGGCGCGGCGGCGCGCTCGACGCCGCGATTGCACGATGCGCCGAGCAACAACGCGAGCATCAGAAGCGCAACGACGATGACGCTGTAGGGGCGAAAAGGAAACGATGAACGCAGAACGATGAACGCGGAACTGAAAAACCGTTCATCGTTCTGCGTTCTGCGTTCATCGTTTCCTTTTCGCCCTGCCCCTACATATTTATTCGACTCGCTCTCTTTTTTTTTCGTCATTAGCTCTCGCCTCAGCATCCGCCGCAACGCGCCACGGGCAGTGGCGGCAGCCGCTCTCACAGCAGTAGCCGCGCCGCAGATGGTAGCTCGCGGTGAAGACTATCGCCGCGCCCTCTCGGTAGAAATCTTCTCCCTCTTTTAATGACTGGGGGATGGGGAGACGGGGAGACGGGGCGAGAAGCGGAACAGCAGACGCGCCTCGCCTGACCTCCGTTTCACCCCGTCCCCCTGTCTCCCCGTCTCCCCGTCCTTTCATTCTCCACTCCTTCTAAAAACTGAGAGACGCGCCTGCTCTCCCTTGAATGCCGGGCGTGCGGAAGCCGTTCTCGTAATACTCGCGGTTGAAGAGGTTTTCGATTTTGCCGAACAGACGCACGCGGCGCGAGTCGGAGAGCGGCAAGGTGTAGCCCGCCGTCAAGTCGGCCTTGAAGATGCCGTCGAAGCTGTACGCGCGCGTTCGGAAGGTTCGATTGTCGAAGATCGGCGCAAGGTAGTCGCTCGATGCGACGAGGTCGAAGTTGACCGCGACGCGCGGGCCGATGCGTCCCGTCGCGACGAGCGTGAACTGATGGTCGGCGATGGCGAGCGAGCGCAGGATGTTCTCGATCTGCGGTTGGCGTTGGTCGCTGTTCGTGAAAGTGTACGACGCGAACAGATCGAGCGCGCGCGCGGGCGCTACGACAGCGCTCAACTCAACTCCTCGCGCAAGGCCGCCGCCCGTGTTGATGAAGCCGCCGAAGCGACCGAACGGATCGTTCGGCGTGTCGCCGAATCCGACGACCTCCTGCAAGCGCGTGTAGAAGTATGTCGCGGACAGACGCACTCGATTGTCGGCGAACGGCTGGTCAACTCCCGCGTCGAAGGCGATGGAGCGTTCGGGCGCGAGGCGCGGGTCGCCGAGCGCGCTGAAGCCGAACAGGCCGCTGAAGAACGTGCCGAAGCGCTCGAAGAGCGCGGGCTTGCGGTAGCCGTTGCCGACGTGCGCGCGCAGCTTCGTGCCCGCGCGCCGGAAAAGATATGCGATTGAGCCGTCGCCCGTGTATGCGTTGGGCGGCGCGTCGAACGTGAGGCCCGCGTAGGGCGCTCCCGCCGTCGGCGTGAAGCGCGGCGCGCGGAGCGAGAAGGTCTGCGCGCGGAAGGCCGCGGAGAGTTGCAGGCGATCACCAAAGAAGCGCAGTTGATCCTGAATGAAAAAGGTGTTGCTGCGCTCGCTCACGTCCACGGAAGAGTCGCCCGCCGCCGTCACGTCGAACGAGCGGTTGAGGTAGCTCTCCTGCTCGAACTCGTAGCCCGCGTTTATAAGGTTGTGTCTGCCGAGTCGGAAATCCGCGCGCGCGCTTAAAGTGTGAACCGAGCCGTCGAAGTTGTTGCGCGTGGAGCCTTGCGGCTCGAAGAAAAAATCCGAGGAGTCGCCGGGGACGGCGGGGCCGTCGCTGAAGGAGCGACGCGTCGAGAGGCCGTGATAGGTGACGGCGTAGCCGAACGTTTCGGTCGGCCTTTGCGCGAACGTGAACGCGCCGCTGAAGAAGCGGCCCGTGCGCGAGTTGTCCGCGTCGTTCGCGCCGGGAAGGAACGTCGCCGTGCCGACGTTAAGAAGATTCACACCCGTGCCCGACTCGTAACGCCTAAGCTCCGCGCGCGAGACTGCTCGCGCGTCAACGATGCCGCCTGCGGGAATCGCGCCGACGGCCTGCGGCTCTTCGTTGAGCTGCGCGAAGGTGTCGGAGGCGTAGATGCGCGCCGAAAGGCTCGCGGTCGGCGTCAGGCGGAAGAGGACTCGGCCTTGACTCGTCGTGTTGCGCGCGGCGTCGTCGCGGTCAACGCCGCGCGCGACGTTCAGGTGCGAAAGCGCCGCGCTGTAAACGACGCGGTCGGCCTCGCCCGCCGCGCCCGCGAACTGAACGCGGCCACGCGCGTAGCCGAGTCCGCCGCCTTCCGCGAAGAGCTGGCCGTGGAAGGGGCCGCCGCCCTCTTCCGTGACGATGTTGACTACGCCGCCGATGGCGTTCGTGCCGTAGAGCGAAGAGCCGGAGCCTCGAAGGATTTCGACGCGGCCCGTGTCTGCGACGACGAAGTCGGAGAGGAAACCCGACGCGTCGCCCTGCGGCGCGGTCGGGTCGCGGAAGCGCAGGCCGTCAATCAGAAGCGACGTGTCCTGACTCCGAAGGCCGCGCGTCTTGATCGAGGTGAGCGCGCCGGGGCCGCCGAGCTGCTGCACGCGAAGTCCGGGCACCGTGCGTAAGGCTTCGGCGATTGTGGCCTCGTCGCGCTCTTCCAACTCGCGACGGCTGACGACCGTGACGGCCTTCGAGACTTCGTCAACGGTCTGCGGCGTGTCGGCGGCGGTGACGACGACCTCCGCGCTCACGCCCGCGACTTCCAGACGCACGTCGAGCGTGGCGTTGGCGTTGCGCCCGACTGTGACCTCGCGCGCGGCGGCGGGAGCAAAGCCCTCGGCCTCTGCCTCGACGAGGTACGCGCCCGCGGCGAGGCGCTCGAAGCGGTACGCGCCCGCGGCGTCGGTCGTGGTCGAGAAGCGTAGCTGCGTCCGCTCACGCGCGCGTAGCGTAACGGACGCGCCCGCAAGCCCCGCGCCCTGCGCGTCTGTGACGCGCCCCGCGACCGACGCCCCGACAGGCCCTTGCGCCCAAGCGGGTGCGACCGACGCCAGAAGCAGCGCGCATGCGAAAACGATTGTGCGAACGAGCGAATCTCTCTTCATCTCGAAAACTCCTCCAAGCGGCAACGCGGCAGGAGGCGCGGCTCACACGCGCGCGTCGGAGAGAAAGCGGAAGGCAAAAAAATTCGCGGCAGCGCAAAACGAAAAAGCCCTCGGTTCTTCCGCGTGGAAGAACCGAGGGCGTGCCGGATGAACTTTGCGTGAACCTTAAGCGAGGCGTGGCCGCTCGCGAGCGCACAAAAACTAACTGGCGGACTCGCGCGGCCCCGACCCGACGGTTCATGCCCGACGCCACTCGCCCTTTCCCGGAGCGTAAGCGGTCGCCTCCGTCAGAAGCAGAGGTTAGAGGTTAGAGGTTAGAGGTTAGTAAAACAGTAAGACTTTACTAACCTCTAAACTCTAAACTCTAACCTCTCATCATGCAGGCAAGGTTTCCTGACTCCCGGCTCGGACGCGCCGCGCTTCTGTGCCTTCCCCGGACTAGAATAGTCCGAGTGACCTCCTAAACAGCGGAGAAGAAGACGGCCCGAATCGCCGGTACACAGTGGCGGGAACCGTGCGGGCTTTTCACCCGACTTCCCTTACACCTGCGACGGTCGGCCCGCGCGCACAAAGCGCGGCGAGCCAATTCAGCGATGAAAATTTAACTTACAAAGAACTGCCGGCCCTGTCCCGTTCAACTTCGGATTGGCCTTAAGGGGTGTCAACGTATCACCGCACCCTAGCGGCGTCAAGTAGGCAACGGGCGTTCTTAGTTCACCTCGCCGCGGAGGAGAACGTCGCTGCCTCTACGTTGAAACCGACCTGTGCAGTTAATCTGTTGGTTGCGCCCTCTGGCATGCGTGGTTGATCCCCGTCTGCTCAACCTGCCCGATGGGCACACCGCTCACGACGGACAGATTGTAGACATAGTCGTAGAGGTTATTCGTTGACTTGTTGTCTCCCGACGCGGCTTCGGCCACTCCGTGATTGGCCGTGCCGTATTGAAGGCTGTTTCGCCACGCCTCAAGCATTCTTGAGAACGACAGGACAACGCCGTCTCCGTTAGAGCCGAACGTGGCGGCAGCTTCGCAAGGGTATCGCGTGGCCTCCTGCTTCTTGTCATAAAGGTCCCAGAGCGCCATTCGCCAGTTGGGCGTGGTCTCTTCCGTTTTGCAGAAGGGTGACGATTTGCCCTCCGAGTAGGGCACAGGGACTGTTTTAGGATCACCATCGTTATCGCAGAGCGGTTCCTGACTTTCGGTGTCAATGGGAGAGGCCTCAACGTAGTCCTTCACGACGGGCGCGTCCTGAGAGTATTCATACGCAAGCCGGACGAAATTTGCCCAAGCCTCTGTGGGTGTGTATGGGCCGCCCGTTGCGGGTGTGAACTTCCGCGACAGGAACTGAAGCGAGTGGCCGAATTCATGCAGGATGTCGCTGCCTTGAGCTTGACCGCTGCTCAACTGGATAAAGCCGGTCTCATTGCCGGTCGAAGTCTTCGCGTCGGAGACGTTGACGACGAGATGTTTCGCCTCGTAGGGGCATGAAGAGCCTGCCTTCGCCAATCCCATGCAGTAGTCGTGGTAGTCTGCAACGTAAAGGGCATCGGTGTACACATAGTTGAGGGAGAGGTAGACCGCGGACACGTTTTGCAAGATCGAGCTTGAGTCGTTCATAAGACTCAGCGTTCCGGGAGCGCAGCTCCGTGATTTGCATGTAAACGAAGCGGTGGCGGCGCGAATCGGCTTTCTGGCGGAAACGTCCTTCATGTCAGGAGGCCCTTGAACGTCCGGGTTGGAGTAGACCTGAAATGACGCGTAGCTTGAGTCGCGCGGAAATCCGGCGAAGTCGGTTTCGATCCTCACGGTTCTCGGCTCGTACCGTTTAGTTGTTTTCCAGGTTATCTCGAACACTCCGTCTTTGTTTGTCAATGCTTTGCCCAGCTCTGCGTTCGATGTCGCATCCAACGCGTAAACTCGCGCGAAGGGCAGGGCAACCGACGCCGTCTGAGTGCAGCGAATTCGGTATAGAGTCGCGTCCGGGTTTTTTGCGGGATCACACCATTTCCGAAAGTCTTTAAGGCTCACGCTTCCATTTATTCTGTGTGTGTAATCCGTCGTTCCGGCAGCCGCCGAATACCCGATGCTATCCGTATAGGCTTCAGGGTAAACTCCTTGCGCCGCGGGAGAGAGAGTAGCGCTGCCCACCGAAAGCTTTGAACCGCCAGCCACAAGTAGAACGCTCAAGACAAAGACGGTAACGCCCATCGTTCGTAGCGCGCGATAAGCAGGGAGTTTTTCGCGTAGGGTGTTGCCGGCTGAGAAAACTGTCTGCTGGTCGGCGTGAGAAATGCTCGCGCTGGTGCGATTGTCTGGCATGGTGATTTTCTCCTTGCGCGGCGCTCGAAGGTTTGAGGCTGACCGCGCGGCTAATGTGGTGTTGAGGAATCAGGCAGGAGCTGACGCCTGCCCGGACGCTTCCGCGAGGGTTGGCGAAAACGCGGGCACAATATCACAAGGCGAATAGCGCGCAAAGACCTTTGGGCGGTGCATGCGGGATTAC
>DASQLL010000308.1:0-3577 GCA_035630035.1 Pyrinomonadaceae bacterium
ACGACGCCGGATACCACATCGCGCACGAAGAGCATCACAAGCACGGCCTCTACCTCATCAAGAACTCGGAGCTAACCGGCTTTTCGGAGGCCGAGCGCAGCGTCGTCGCAAACGTCGCGCGCTACCACCGCGGAGCGCCCCCGAAAGAGCGTCATACGGACTACGCCGCGCTGGGCGCGCAGGACAGGCAGACGGTCTCGCGCCTCGCAGCCATTCTGCGGCTCGCCGACGCGCTCGACCGAAGCCACGACAGCCGCGTGCGCGACTTGCAACTCACGCGCGGCGAAGAGGGGTTCAGCCTTATGCTCGACGCAACGCTCGACTGCGAGCGCGAAGTCACCGCCGCCGAGCAGCGGCGCGAGCTGTTCGAGCAAGTCTTCGATTGCAGACTCTCGGTAAACGCAGAAGTCAGAACGATGAACGCTGAACTGTAAAGCGGGGGCATTTAGTTCAGCGTTCATCGTTCTGACTTCTGCCTTCAAAATATGGCTAAAGCTAAAGAGATCATCGGCCTCGATTGCGAAGCGGAGGCCGCGAGCGGGATGAGGCTCGTGCTTCTGGGGCGGCTCGAAGAGATGTGCGAATTCCGAGCGGCGGCGCTCGAATGGTCAGACGACGAGGGCGTTCACGACATGCGCGTTGCGTCGCGGCGTCTGCGGAGCGCGCTGCGGGATTTTAGGCCGCATCTGCGCGCGGGCCGCCGGCTCGACGCGGCGCGCGCCGAGCTGAAGCGTCTGGCGAACGCGCTCGGCGCGGTGCGCGACGAAGACGTTGCGATTAGCGCGCTCGAAAAGCTGAAAGAGAAGGCCGACGAGAAATCGGCCTCCGAGGGGCTTGAGTTGTTTGCCGACGACAGGCGCGCGCGGCGCGAGGGCGCGCGGGTTGAGCTTGTGCGGGCGTTGGAGCAGGTGTCTTTCGAGTCCGCGAGGAAGAAGATCGCGGGCGCTTTCGAGAAGGCGACCGCGCCGCGCAAGAGAAAGCGCGGCGACGACACGGGCGACGTGGATGACGTTGGCGGCAACGGCGCGCGGAGCTTTCGAGAGCTGGGCCGCTTCATCGTCGAGCGCTCGTGGGACGAGCTGCGCGAGCGCGATACAGACCTCTACCGTCCGCTCAAAGCGGGGCCGCTTCACGATATGCGTATCGCCGCGAAGCGACTGCGGTACGCGCTTGAGCTTTTCGCCGCGTGCTTCGGCGACGAGGCGAAAGAGCTGGCGCACAGGCTTGCGGACTTGCAGACCGCGCTCGGCGATCTGCACGACTGCGACGAATGGATAAAGGAGTTCGGCCAACGCCTCTCAGAACAGCGCGGCGCGGAGAGCGAAGCGTCTTCGACTGAGAGACGCGAGGCGGCCCTTTGGATGCTTGAGCATTTTGTCGGCGAACGCTCGAAGCATTACTGCGAAGCGCTCGCCGTCTGGCGCGGGATGGAGCGTGAAGGGTTCGCTTCGCGGCTCGCGAGATGTCTCGACGCGGCAGGGCGCGAGAGCTAACGTGTCAGAAACGCGAGCGTGAGTGAGCGTGTCGCTATGCAGGGGACACACTCACTCACGCTCGCGTTTCTGACTGTACCGCCGCAGGGGCGCGACAAGTGAGCGCACGCACGTCGCTGCAAGTATGTGCCGGCGCTCCCCGTCAGCGTCGAAATCCGGCGCTGTAGCGCAGGCGCGCGAAGCATGCGTGCGCGTGCGCTCGCTTGTCGCGCCCGTCCGTGTGGTTGGGCTTTCCTCTCTTCAGTCGTGTGGTAAGAGGCTGACGATAAGCTCGCTGAGGCTATCGAAATCAATGGGCTTCAGGACGTATGCGTTGCAGCCCGCGGCGAGCGCGAGGCTCAGGTGCCTTGCAGGGTCGTGCCCTGTGACGATGACGATGGGCGTGTCGCGCAGCATCTCGTCCTGACGCATGGAGCGCGTGACGGCGAAGCCGTTCAGTCGAGGAAGCTGCAAGTCCATGAGTATGATGTCGGGCTGCTCGGCGCGCGCAACCTCCATCGTCTCGTGCCCGTCGCTCGCTTCGACCACGCGATAGCCCTTCATGCCCAGCAGCGTCTTCATCATCAAGCGAATGTCGGCGTTGTCTTCGGCAACGAGGACTTTGGGCGAGTGTCGCGTGCGAACGTCGGCGCTCACGCCGACGCGAGCAGAGGCCGCGTTTTCAGGTGAGAGAGAATCTTGCATCATTTGAGGGGAATGCATACCTTTCTCTTTCTTCTGGAAGCGTGTTTGAGACGGAAGGTAAGTTTCAGGAGGAGGGGCGGCTTTGGCTTAGGAGCAAGCTCTATAGCCGACCTCTCCTCCTGACCTTTTCCCCCTTGTTTGAGTGAAGTTTAGGCGGCGTAGAGCGAGCGCGTCTGTACGCTAAAAGACGGAATGGGGAAATTATTTACTCGTTGACGTAGCTGTCGAACTCTTGGGTCATCGCGCGGATACATTCGCACGATGCTTCGTTCAACTTCTCCGCGTCGGTGATGAGGATAGTCCCGCGGCTGTGACGTATGAGGCCCGCGCGCTCAAGGATGCCGACGGCGACCGTGACGCCGGAGCGCCGCACGCCGAGCATTTGCGAAAGGAACTCCTGCGTCAGCGGAAGCTCGTCCGACTCGACGCGGTGACGGCACATCAGCAGCCAGCGCGCGAGCCGCTCCTCGAGCGTGTGCAAAGTATTGCAGGCCACCGTCACGGCGATTAGCGACATGAGCATGCGCGTATAGCGGAGCATCTTGTTCTGGAACGCGGGCAGATTTTGGAATGCGTCGCGCGCCAGTTCAGTCCGCATGCGGAAGGCGTAGCCGGGGGCCTGTACGATGCCTGTGTGCGTGGTCACTTCCGAGCCTAGCAGGACGGATAGCCCGCCCATCCCCTCGCGCCCCAGCCCGCCGACCTCTATGGAAGTGCCGTCTTCGAGCGTCGAGATCAGTGAGAGAAGTCCGCTGTTGATAAAGTGGACGTGGCGGATCGCCTCCTGCGGATCGTAGAGACGTTCGCCGGCATTGAGTCGCTCAGGCTCGACGTGTCGCGCAATCTCCTCGAACTCGTCGGCGGGCAGCGAGGCGAGAATGACATTTCCGACCTCTTCCTGCCGGATGGTTGTGGCAGACATATACGCCTCCGCTCCGTCGAGGATGGTTTACTTCCCACTTGTCAAAGAAGAATCCGCATAGCTCGCAGGCAGGGCAAATGGATTTTCTCCCGCATGCAGATTTAAGCTGAACCACTACCTGTTTTTTCTGCCGTCTCGAACCAACGCATCTCTTCCTTGAAGTCGGGGTAGCAGACGCACGCGGCGTCCTCAAGCGCCTCGCGACTGAGAATGCGTATTTGGCCGCGCGCGTGGTCTACGGCGCGAATCTTTTCGAGCCAGCCGACGGCCTCGTTGACGCCCGCGCGCCGCACGCCGAGCTGCCGCGCTATCGCCTCCTGCGTCACGCGGAAGTCGTCGCGCCCCGCGCGGTCGTGAACCATCAGCAGCCACGTGCAGAGCCTCTCGCTCAGCCGGTGGCGCGTGTTGCAGACGGCGCGACGCGAGACCTGACTGATGAGCGTGCTGTAGTAGCACAGAAGAAGTTTGCGCCACCGCG
>DASQLL010000309.1:0-3388 GCA_035630035.1 Pyrinomonadaceae bacterium
CTTGACGCCGCCGCCCTTGCCGCGCCCGCCCGCGTGTATCTGCGCCTTGACGACGACAACGTCCGTGCCCAACTCCTTCGCGGCGTCGAAGGCTTCTTCGGGCGTGCGCGCGACTATGCCGCGCGGGACTGCGACGCCGAACTTCTTCAGCAACTCTTTCGCCTGATACTCGTGAATCTTCATCCTTCGGCCCCCGGAAACGGTCGTACAGCCACGACCGCTTTAACTGTTTTATTGTTTCGGAACGCCGACGAGTGTATCCGCACGCGGCGCGACACTGCAAGGGAGGAGGCAGTTTTCAGTTTTCAGTTTTCAGTTTTGTGAATAACAATTACTCACTCCGGCGAGTCACCAATGCGTTTGGTTGAATAACTGAAAACCGAAAACTGAAAACTGAAAACTATTAGCACTGTGTTAAAGGCATCAAGGCAAGCGAGGTGAAGCGATGGCGTTGGCGCTGACTTTAATCTTTGCGCTGAATTTCTACGCGAGAGCCGGCAGGCCGAGATAAGAGTTTCGGGTCGGTTGCATCCTTGAGTGAAGAGAGACGGCGGGTCGGGAGCGTTCCCGGCCCGCCGTCTTTTTGTCGTCCCCGAAGTTGCCCGCATGTGACAATCACGTTACCCTTCCCGCCGCGAAAGTAAATCTCGCCAAGCCGACCTTTTAAGGAGAGACAGCAATGAGCGAAGTTGTTGTGACTTCACTTTCAAATCTACGCAACGAAGTTCGCTACGACAACGGCAAGACGTTTATCACGGACGAGCCTGCGAGCGTCGGCGGCGAAGGCGCGGGGCCAGACCCTTACGCGCTCCTTCTGGCCGCGCTCGGCAGTTGCGTCTCGATGACGGTCACGCTGTACGCGCGTCGAAAGAGGTGGCCGGTCGAGCGCGTGTCTGTGCGTCTCAGGCAGCGGCGCGTACATGCCAAAGACTGCGACTGCGAGGCGCAGAGCGACGGCTTCATACATCACATCGAGCGCACAGTTTGCATCGAAGGCGACCTGACCGTGGAGCAGCACGCGCGCCTGCAAGAGATAGCGCACAAGTGCCCCGTCCATCGCACGCTGACCTCGGAGATCGTCGTCACCGAGTTGACGGACGAATCGCACTGAGCGCTGCGACGGCAGGCGACTCCTCTTGCCGTTCGAGCCGCGCGGCTGATTTAATGTCGCGCGTTACGTTTTAATATCTTCGCGCTTTTGGTGGTTAAAGTTTGGTGATTAATTTGATGAAGCGTCCGCTCTTACTTCTCTCAGTCGCCGCGCTCTGCGCGTCACTTGCGTCATGCAAAACCGACAACAAGACGGGCGAGGCCGCGAACAACTCTCAGCCTTCCGCCTCGCCCGTCGCCGAGTTCACGCCGCCGCCGGGCGCAATCGAACTTTCCGAGTCGAGTCTACAGAAGGACATAGAGAAAAACCCCGAAGATGCGGACGCGCACTTCACTCTCGGTGAACTCTACTTGACGAATGGCAAGTACCTTGAAGCCGCCGGGGAGTATAAGTTCGTCGTCGGGAAAAATCCGAAAGATGTAGAAGCGCTCAAGAAGATGGGCATAGCCTACGCCGCCGCGAACAAGCCCGACGAGGCGATTGACGCCTTCAAACGCGCCGTCGCGCTCGCGCCGAAAGATGCGGAGCTTCGTCGGAGGCTCTCGGACGTTTACGAGAAGGCGGGCAAGACGGCGGAGGCCGCGAGGGAGCGCGGCGAGTTTGGGCGACTGCAACCTAACGAGCGCGCGAAGGAGCTTTACAGGGCCGGGAAATATGAGGAGACCATCGTCGAGCTTCAGAAGGTCGCGAGCAAGAACGCGGAGACTTACGGATTGATGGGCGCCACCTTTCTCAAATTGAATCAGACGAAAGAGGCCGTGTCCGCGTTGCGTCAGGCAGTCCGCATGAACCCGAAGCACGCCGACGCATTCTTCCAGTTGGGCAACGCCTACGACAAACTGGGACAGCCCGACGAGGCCGCCAAAGCGTTCACGCAGGCCGTGCGCCTGAACCCATCGGACGCCGACGCATACTTCAACCTCGGCAACGAGCAGAGCAAGCTCAGCCGCCACAAGGAGGCCGCGCAAGCCTACGCGCAGGCCGTAAAGCTTAAACCCGACGACGCCGACGCGCGTTTCAGACTCGGCGTCGCGCACCTTAGAAGCGGCAACCTCGCGGGCGCGAACGAACAGCTCAAGGCTCTGAAGTCACTCAAGCCTGAGATCGCCGAACAGCTCCAACAGCAGATCAATCAGAGCGCCGCGACGAAGTAGCCGCTCCGACGACCAACGCGTTCGCATATAGCCGCCCGCGGAACGGCCTTGACTTCGTTGAAGGTTTGAAGTATCTCTCCGCAGTCAATTCCCTCCTTTTGTCCCGGAGGGATCGCCCCAACTTCGTTCTGAAACAAAACAAGGAGTTCCCCCGATGAGACGTTCCGCCCCCGTCGCTTTGCTCATCCTTTGTTTTTCTCTCCTGCTCATTTCCCCGACTCTCCGCGACGCCGACGCACAGAAGCTCGCCGCTGTGAACGCGAGCGCAAGCGTCAACACGTACTCGACTCTTGAGCAGGAAGTCTTGAATGAAATAAATCTTGCGCGCACGCGGCCCAGCGAGTACGCGGCTTTCCTTGAGCAGTTGCGCCCGCAGTTCACGGGCAAGGAGTACCGTAGGCCCGGCAAGCCTGTGCTGTTGACGGAAGAAGGAGCGCCCGCGCTCGAAGAGGCCATTAAATTCCTGCGCGGGGCTAAACCCATACCGGCGGTCACACTTTCGCAGGGGATGTGCGCGGGCGCGCGTGCTTTAGTCAAAGAACAGAGCGCGACGGGCGCGACCGGGCACAGGGGCGCGGACGGCAGCTTCTGCGAGCAGCGCACGCAGCTCTTCGGCACGTGGGCAGCCCCCATCGGCGAAAATCTCAACTACAGCGACGACACGGCGCGCGAGCGCGTGATAACGCTCCTCATTGACGACGGCGTCGCCAACCGAGGCCACCGCCAACGCATCATGAACGCGAGTTACAAGGTCGTCGGCGTCGCCTGCGGCGGCCACAAAATCGGCGGCATGTGCGTCATCACCTTCGCAGGCGGCTTCACCGACAAGTCCGCGCCGGCGCAAGCCACAAAGAAGAACGCCAACGCTCCGACACCTCCCGCCGGAGCAAAACGCTTCTGATTTTTTGGTAGACGTTTGAATAATAGAAATGGCTTCCGAAATACATCGGAAGCCATTTCTATTTGGTGCAGCTTTAATCGGGATGGCGAGATTCGAACTCACGACCTTTCGCACCCCAAGCGAACGCGCTACCAGGCTGCGCCACATCCCGTGACAGTCGCTAGTATCTACAAAATTGCCTGTTTGGTCAATATGAGAATCAGACGTGCTGGGCGTGGTTAC
>DASQLL010000310.1:0-4589 GCA_035630035.1 Pyrinomonadaceae bacterium
CGGCGTTGCGCAGATGCGTCGTGCCGCGCGCGAGCGTCGCGGCCATCAAAAGATTCTCCGTGCCCGTCACCGTCACCTTCGGGAAATTCACGTCGCCGCCCGCGAGCCTTCCCCCTTTTGGCGCGCGCGCCACAACGTCGCCCGATTCGAGCCGCACCTCCGCGCCGAGCTGTTTCAAAGCTTCGAGGTGCATGTCAATCGGCCTCGTGCCGATGGCGCACCCGCCGGGCAGAGAGACCTTCGCTTTGCCGAAGCGCGCGATGAGTGGCCCCAGCGCAAGCACCGACGCGCGCATCGTCTTCACGAGATCATAAGGCGCTTCAAACAGCTCGATGTTCGCCGCCCGTATCTTGTGCGTCCGAAGGTCTGGGACAAGCACAGTCGCGCCGAGGTCTTCGAGCAGACGCCGCTGCGTCAAACAGTCGCGCACGTAAGGCACGTTGTGCAGCGTGACGGTCTCCGCCGACAGTATCGCCGCCGCCATGCAAGGCAGCGCGGAGTTCTTCGCCCCGCTGATGGTCACGCGACCGCTAAGGGGCCGCCCGCCTGTGATGCGAAATTTATCCATGATTTAGAGGCTAGAGGTTAGAGGTTAGAGGCTAGTTAACGACTTCTCGCCGCGGCCAGTTGAAGCCTCTGAATTGAGGGCAACTACTAACCTCTAACCTCTAACCTCTAGCCTCTGATTTTCGCGGATTCTAGCACGGCGCGCAGCTACCCCGCGAGCCGTAGCGCGACGCAGCGCGGGATGCCTTGAAGGTCACGGCGTATGTCGAGCAGCGTCCAGACGCGCGCGTCTATGAGCGAGGCGACGCGCTCGTGCTGGTCGAAGCCGATCTCGATGAGGAGGTGTCCGCGCGGTTTGAGAAACTCCGGCGCATCCGCGACGAGGCGGCGTATGACCGAGAGGCCGTCGCCGCCCGGTGTGAGCGCGCCGCGCGGCTCGTGTTCGCGCACCTCGCGCTGGAGCGACGCGATTTCATCTTCGGCGATGTAGGGCGGGTTCGAGGCGATGAGGTCGAAGCGGACTCCGCGTCGCTCGTCCGAACGAAGGGCGTCGAAGCAGTCCGAGACAAGCAGTTCCAGTCGGTCGCCGACGCCGTTGCGCGCGGCGTTGCGCCCGGCGACGTGCAGCGCGTCCGCCGAGATGTCGAGCGCGACGGCGCGTGCGTCCCGTCGCTCGTGAAGCAGTGCGACGGCGATGCAGCCCGAGCCTGTGCCCACGTCGCAGACGAGCGGCGAGTCGGCCTCCTTCAAAATCTCAAGCGCCGTCTCGACGAGCAGTTCCGTTTCGGGGCGCGGGATGAGAACTTCCGGCGTCACTTCAAAATCGAGTCCGTAAAATTCCTGCACGCCCGTCAGGTACTGCAAAGGCTCGCCGTCGGCGCGGCGCGCGATTGACGAGTCGAAGGCCTTGAGCTGCGCCGGCGTCAGCTCCTCGTCGGCGTGCGTAATGAGGTAAGCCCTGTCGCGCCCCGTGGCGTGCGAGAGAAGCGAGCCGGCATCGCGCCGCGCCTCCTCGACGCCCGCCACGCGCAAACGCGTCGCGCCCTCGCGCAGCGCGTCGGCAATCGTCATGTTCGTCGGCTCTTTCATCAAACGGGCGCGTGCGCGCGTGGCTTCCGGCGCGGCGCGTGCGATATAATACGCGGCAACACGAGCAAGACGAAAATTCCAGAACGGCGTCGCGGCCCTCGGCAAGCGCACGGCCAGCGACGCTTTCAAGGAGGGAGGCGACGAGATGAAAGCGGAGTTTCACATAAAGGGCATGCACGGCGACACGTGCGCCGCGCTCATCAAAGAGACGCTCGAAGAGACCGCGGGCGTCGAGCGCGCGGACGTGAACTTCGGCGGCAAGACTGCGGTCGTCGAATTCGACGACAACGTCGTGCAGCAGACGACGCTCATCAAGAAGATTCAGGACGTGGGCTACACGGCGACCGTGGGCGACCAACAACAGGGGGCAACGAACAATGGCTGAAGCGAAGAACGAGCTTGAGAAGAATGCGGACGCGGGCGGCGACTCCGGCGAGAACCCGCTCGACGACCGCGGCACGGACAACGCCGCCGGGCTGGACATGCTACGTCGCCTGCGCGACATCGGCTTTGACTCGGACAACGAAAAACTCGCCGTCGCGCTGGGACGCCCCGCCGAAGAGGTGGAGTTGTGGATGAGCGGCGGCGGCCAGCTCGACGACGACATCATCATGAAGGCCCGAGGCATCGCGCAGGAGCGCGGGATAGAGATCGAATGAAGTCTGGAGTCTGGAGTCTGAGGTCTGGAGTCAAAATAGGGTAGCATTCGCGCTCTTCCTTTGACCTCAGACTCCAGACTCCAGACTCCAGACTCCAGACTTTTTTATGAATGAGAAAGTAAGCCGCGCCGCCGCCCTGCTGGTCGAGTCGTACTCGCGCGGCGGCGTGAAGATTCACCACCTCGACCGTCGCCCTCTTCCGTCGCGCGCGGAGGCCGTGCGTATGCTCGACGCGCTTCAGGAGCTTCTCTTCCCCGGCTACACGGGCGCGCAGGGGCTTACGGGCGCGAGCCTCGGGCTGCACGTCGAGTCGCAGACCGCTTGGCTCTACGAGGCGCTGACCGAGCAGATCAGCCGCGCCATCAACCACGGGCAGAGGCTCGACGACGCTTGCCCCGTCACGGAGCGACAGGCGACCGAGTGCGCCGAAGAGTTCCTGTCGCGCTTGCCCGCGCTGCGCGAGGTTCTGGCCTCGGACGTTCAGGCGGCATACGACGGCGACCCCGCCGCCGCATGCTACGACGAGATCATCTTCAGCTACCCCGGACTCTACGCCGTCACGGTCTACCGCCTCGCGCACGAGCTTCACGCTTTAGGCGTGCCGCTCATCCCGCGCATCATGACCGAGCACGCGCACAGCCTCACGGGCATTGACATACACCCCGCGACGCGCATCGGCCCCAGCTTCTTCATAGACCACGGCACGGGCGTCGTCATCGGCGGGACGGCTGTAATAGGCGCGCGCGTCAAGCTCTATCAGGGCGTGACGCTCGGCGCGTTCTCGTTCGACAAGGACTCGGACGGCCAACTCGTCCGACACACGAAGCGACATCCGACAATCGAGGACGACGTAGTGGTCTACGCGGGCGCGACGATTCTCGGCGGCGACACCGTCATCGGTCGCGGCTCGATCATCGGCGGCAACGTATGGCTCACGCACTCCGTCCCCGCCGGCACGCACGTCTTGCAGGACTCGCCCAACCTACGCATCATCACCGCCGAAGAGGCCGCGGCGTCGTAAAGTTTCCGGCGTCGGCGAGGACTCTACAAACATCTCGCCCCTGAGGGGGCTTCTCAAAATAATTTCTCAGAGGAATATTCCGCCGATGCAAAACGCAACCCGTTCACTCTTTCGACTTCTCTTCGCTCTTGTAATGTGCCTCGCGCTCTCGGAGGGCGCGCTCGCGCAGGGGCCGTTCGACAAGGCCGAGTTCGCGGCGCGGCGCGCGAAAGTGTTCGAGCAGATAGGCGAGGGCGGCGTTGCGGTCGTGTTCGCCGCAGACCCGCACGTCCACGCGGTTAAGTTTCGACAGTCGCCGGACTTTTATTACCTGACCGGCATCGAGGAGCCGGGCGCGCTTCTCCTGCTCGTCGGCAAGACTCGGCAGAGCGTCGTCTTCGTCGAGCGTCGTCCCGCGTGGCGCGTGAGGGTCGAAGGGCCGGGGCTGCTCAACGCGGAGAACTCGGCTGAAGCATACGGGCTGACGCACGTCCTCGCGCGCGAGGACTTCGTGAACGTCTTCGGCCTCGCCGCGAAGATCGCGCAGAAGCTATACGCGCCGCTCAACGCGCCCGACACGCTCCAGATGGCGCGCGCCGAGGCGGAGATGTATGACCGGGGCCTAGCCTCACACCCGCTCTACAAATACACGCCGACCGTCGCGCAGGCGGTCGCGCGACTGCGCGAGCTGCAACCGGGCCTCGCGGTCGCGGACGTAAACCCCATCCTCGACCGCCTGCGCTGGGTCAAGTCGCCTTACGAGATAGAGCGCATGCGCCGGAGCGGGCGCATCGGCGCGGAGGGCATGAAGGCCGGGATGCGCGGGACGCGTCCGGGCGAGTATGAGTATGAGGTCGAGGCCGCGGCGCGATACGTTCAGACGAAGCTCGGCGCGCGCGGCGACGCCTTCACGCCCATCGTCGCTTCGGGGCCGAACACGATCACTTGGCACTACGAGCGCAACGACCGGCAGATGCAGGCGGGCGAGATCGTCTTGATGGACTACGGCGCGGACTTCGACTACTACACTTCGGACATCACTCGCACGTGGCCCGTCGGCGGGACGTTCACCGACGAGCAGTTGAAGATGTACCGCTGCATCCTCGAAGCCCGTGACGCCATCATCAAGGCGATGAAGCCGGGCGTGACCATCAAGCAGATGCAGGACGTGGCCGAAGAGGTCTACACCCGGCACGGCTTCCGCCAGCAGTTCATGGAACTCGGTCGCTACGTCGGCCACCCCGTCGGCCTCTCCGTCCACGACGTGGGCGGCGAAGACCCTTCGACGCCGCTCGCCCCCGGCGTCGTCTTCAACGTCGAGCCGCTCCTCGAAT
>DASQLL010000311.1:0-5965 GCA_035630035.1 Pyrinomonadaceae bacterium
GGTCGTCGTTGTTGTCGAGTCCGTCAATCGTGATGTTGTTCGAGTAGGCCGCGCCGCCCGCGAGCGCGAACGTGCCTGCCTCTTCGGGCGTCGTCGCGGCGCGCTGTGCGCCCGCGCGCACGCCCGCGTCGCGGTCTTCCGCCGCGTCGCGCACGGAGAGCGGCTCTTCGGTGACGCCCGGAAGCGTGAAGACGAAGTCGAGCGGCGAGCGCGCCGGAAGCGGCAGACGCTCCAGCTCCTCGCGCGTGATCGTGCCGCCCGTAACCGTGCGCGTCGCGTCAACGAGCGGTGTTGACGTGCCGCTCACGACCACCTGCTCGGCCACAACTCCCGCGGGCCTGAGCGTGAAGTCGAGCCGCACGCTCTGGCCCGCGACTGTTTCAAGTCCCATTCTCTCCGCATCGGCGAAGCCCGCGCGCATGGCGCGCACCGTGTACGCGCCGGGCGGCAACTCGACGAGGCGGAAGCGGCCCTCGCCGTCTGTGACGACCGTGCGCGCGGCCCCGGTCGCCGCAAGCGTCGCCGTGACGGTCGCGCCGGGGACGACCGCGCCGTTCTGGTCGCTGACTGTGCCGCTGATGGTCGCGTCGTCGAGGTCTTGAGCGCGCGCGGGCGCGGCACACGAGAGGAAGCAGGCGAGCAGGAACAAGGCGGCGCGCAGGAATCGTCGTCGGAGGCGTCGCCGTTTCGAGTCGAAGCGCGCGTTGAAGCGTTCGGAGTTGAAATGATCGGAGTTGTGGAAAGCGAAATAGTCGGAGCGTGAGGCTCGGAGGTTCATTGTAGTTTCTCCCGGCGCGTGAGAGCGCCGCGGCGCGGCGGGGTCGTGCGTGTGAAGGCCCGGCGCGCAGGAAAAATTTAATAGTCCCGCTCCGACCGTCTCAAAAAAGAGTCTCGTGTGGATGAACGGGACGCTTCTCGGCGAGGTGAGGCGAACGAAGCATTCCTCCCGTGGGTTCGACGGGCGCGCACTTTATCACCGCCTCGGCGCGCGTGCAAGAAAAATTCGCTCCGAGGCATGCGCCCGATCATTCGCGGCAGGCCGAAGAGACATCCACTATAGCCGTTTGCAATTGCGTGCACCTGGGAGCGCGGGCATCCTTGCCCGCCTTGAGCGCCGCAGGCGCGAAGATGGACGCGCCAATAGGCGCGTTGGCGGGCAAGGATGCCCGCGCTCCCAGGAATAGGCGGTCGCACTCATTCGCAAATCGCTATAAACGCACAGACGCATTACGCGACCACAAACGGAGAGCCGCCCGCAAGTTTGCGACGACTTGCAGGCGGCTCTCGTAGTATGCCGGCGACGCGGCTACGGCGCGGAGACGAGGAACACGTCCCAAGCCGGGTCTGCAAGCAGGCGACGAATCTCGTCGAGGAAGGCAGCTTCATTCTCACCGTCATGCTTTTTAAAGCTCATCCCGCCGGGGTCATCTAACGCCACAACTTTCCCCCCACGAAGCTCATAGCCCGTCAGTATGTGGCGACTCATATCCTGAGGGTTCATTAAACGAAGATTAGAAGCGTCGTACTTGTTATATCCGAGGAAGAGGACATAACGCCGTCCCACTTGCGGCGGGTTTTGCCCCGAGATGAAGAATCCGGAAATATCGCCGGACCGCAACCGGACGCGCCCCCCCTGTCGCTCAGCGACGAGCGTGTCGCCCACTCTTACAGGCTCGTCATCGAAATTTTTGATTACCGTCTCCGCCTGCACCGAGTATTCGGAGTAGATGTTAGTTTTATCCTCCGACAGAAAAGCCTTGGCGTCGGACACCGTGCCGACGATGATGGCGCTGCTCTGCTTGACCGGCAGCGTAGATTCCATCGTCCACTCCCACTCGTTATTCCCGCCGCCGATGACGGGATTCGATGCATCATACTTATGGCGCCTCGGCTCATTGTATTTCTTACCTTTGTCCCGACGCTTGGCGCGCTTATCCGGGTCAGGGTCTTCCGGGGCGTCGTAATCCGCCGCGGGGAATTTATCAAGATGTTCTTTTAGCTTGCGGGCTTGCTGCTGCTGCTGTTCGTCACCCTGCTGTGAGCTTTGCTGCGCCCGTAGTGTTGCGTCGCCACTTTGTCCTTGCTTATTCAGCGCCGCCACAGTTGTAACTCCCGCGACAGCAGTGGCGGCGATAATCAGCCAGAAAACTTTCCTGTAGTCCTGCATACAATCTCCCTAGCGAAAGAAAATCCAATTGGTCTATGGAAACGTGAGATTAACGGAATTCATGAGGATTTCGCCAACATGTCTTGTGCGAAGACAACTCTTGTTTGGCAAGTCGCCTTATACGCCTGCCGGATGGCACGGTCAAGCAACAAATGTTTACATCTCCAAATCACATTGCGGGATGCGGATTGCGGCGACAACTTATCCCGAATCCCAAATTCGCATTCCGCAATCCCTCGTCCAGCCTTTGAGCAAAACGGAAAAACGCTCTATGCTAGTCTCCTAACAAACCAGCTAAAAACCGAGACGCTTCCAGCGAAGGGGAGGACAAGGGCAATGAGCGCGACCAAAGAGACCTTGACCATCACGGACAACCGCACGGGCAAGCAGTACGAAGTCCCCGTTCAGGACGGCACGATCCGCGCGATGGACTTGCGGCAGATAAAGACCGGCGACGAAGACTTCGGGCTGATGACCTACGACCCTGCGTTCATGAACACCGCGTCGTGCAAAAGCACTATCACGTACATTGACGGCGACCGCGGCGTGCTCGAATATCGCGGCTACCCGATAGAGCAGCTTGCCGCGGAAAGCACGTACCTCGAAGTCGCGTACCTTCTGCTGCACGGCGAGCTGCCGACCGCCGAGCAGCTCGCGGACTGGACGCACAACATCACGCACCACACCTTCATCAACGAGAACATCAAGAAGGTTCTGGACGGCTTCCACTACAACGCGCATCCGATGGGGATGTTCGAGGCGATGGTCGCCGCGCTCTCGACCTTCTACCCCGAATCGAAGAACATCGAGGACACGACGTGCCGGCAGAAGCAGATTTACCGCCTCATCGCCAAAGTCCCGACCATCGCCGCCTTCGCCTTCCGTCACCGCATCGGCCTTACATACGCATACCCCGACAACGACCTCAGTTACGAAGGCAACTTCCTCAACATGATGTTCAAGACGACGGAGCTAAAGTTCGAGCCGAACCCTGCGCTTGAGCGCGCGCTCTCCGTCCTCTTCATACTCCACGCCGACCACGAGCAGAACTGCTCGACCAACGCGATGCGCTCAATCGGCAGCGCGCACACAGACCCCTACTCGGCGCTCGCGGGCGCGGCAGCAGCGCTCTACGGCCCTCTGCACGGCGGCGCGAACGAGGCCGTCCTGAAGATGCTGGGCGAGATCGGCTCGAAAGAGCGCGTGCCCGAATACATCAAGCGCGTCAAGGCGGGCGAGTTCAAGCTGATGGGCTTCGGCCACCGCGTCTACAAGAATTACGATCCGCGCGCCAACATCATCAAGAAGATTGCATACGAAGTGTTCGAGGTGACGGGGCGCGACCCGCTCTTAGACCTCGCGCTTGAGCTTGAGCGCATCGCGCTCGAAGACGAGTACTTCGTCAAGCGGCGTCTCTACCCGAACGTGGATTTCTATTCGGGCATCATCTACCGCGCGATGAAGTTTCCAGTGGACATGTTTCCAGTGCTGTTCGCCATCCCGCGCACATCGGGCTGGCTCGCGCAGTGGGTCGAGCTATTGGAAGACCCCGAACAGAAGATAGCGCGCCCGCGTCAGATTTACCTCGGACACCGCACGCGCGACTACGTCTCGATTGAGGGGCGCGGCGGCGTGGCGGCAGGGCAGTCCGCGGGCAGTTGACCGGAGGGACGCAGATGGAGATGAGATTACCTGACATCGAAGAGGTCGCGGCCAAAGTCCACGAGGCTTGGATGGAGACGAAGCGCGCGCACGGCGTCACCTCTCGCAAGAGCGAAGACGGCGAAGAGCTGATGTCTCCTTACGAACAGCTCTCGGAGCAGGCGAAGGAGCTTGACCGCTCAACCGTCCGCGCCGTCTACGCGGCCATCCGCGCGATCAAGGCGGAAGACTGACCGCGCCGACTGCTACGACGGGCCTCATGCGGTATTGCGAACCGCGGCGAGTGAGTTCTAACTCAGGAGCAGGAATTAACATGGATGGACAGGAGGAAGAAAAGTCAGAAGTCAGAACGCTGAACGCTGAACTGAACTCAATCTGTCTTTCATTTCAGCGTTCATCGTTCTGACTTCTGACTTTTCTTCCTCCTGTCCATCCATGTTAATTCCTCTTACCTCAATTGCGCGGCCCGACTCTACACACGCCCGCTCGCTACCGCTCGCGGTACTGTCTTTATGCTCTCGCCGCCAGAGTACGTTTGCGAACTGTGAGGACGCGCGCCATCGGCTAGAATCTTCTCATTCGACAATGCACAATTAGGGAAATCAGGAGAACCGTGCAGGCACGTATACCCGTCTCGACCTACAGGCTTCAGTTCAACCGAGACTTCACATTCGAGCATGCGCGCGCGCTCGTCGAATACTTCTGCGAGCTTGGCATCACGGACTGCTACGCGTCGCCCGCCCTGAAGGCGCGCGCGGGAAGCCCGCACGGCTACGACATCGTTGACCACTCGCAGGTCAACCCGGAGCTTGGCAGCGAGGCCGAGCTGGTCGAGCTTGCGCGCCTTCTGCGCGAGCGCGAGATGGGCCTGCTCATGGACGTGGTGCCGAACCACATGTGCATCGCGAGCGCGGAGAACGGCTGGTGGCAGGACGTTCTTGAGAACGGCCCCGGCTCGCCCTACGCGCGCTACTTCGACGTTGACTGGAATCCTCCGAACCTCTCGCTCAAGAACCGCGTGCTGCTCCCGATACTCGGCGACCAGTTCGGGCGCGTGCTCGAAAAGCAGGAGCTAAGGGTCGCCTACCGCGACGGCGCGTTCCATCTGAGCTACTGGGAGACGCAGCTTCCAATCGCCTCGCGCTCGACGACTCTCATACTCCTCCTCGCGCTCGACGGCGCGCGCTCTCTCCTCGGCGAGTCGCACCCGCACGTGCTTGAGCTTGAGAGCATCATCACGGCGCTCGGCCACCTGCCCGCGCGAACCGAGACCGACCCCGCGCGCGTGCGCGAGCGAAGGCGCGAGAAGGAGGTCGTCCGACGCCGCCTCTCCGAGCTTGTGAAGCGGAGCAACGAGGCGCGCGCAGCCGTCCACGACGCGCTCACGCGCATCAACGGCGTGAAGGGCCGCCCCGAAAGCTTCGACCTTCTGGAAGAGCTTCTGGGCGAACAGGCGTACCGCCTGAGCTTCTGGCGCGTGGCCTCGGACGAGATCAACTACCGCCGCTTCTTCGACATCAACGAGCTTGCAGCCGTCCGCGTCGAAGAGCGGCCCGTCTTCACGGCGGTGCATGAAGTAGCCTTTCGCCTCCTGCGTCAGGGACTCGTCACAGGTCTTCGGGTTGACCACGTTGACGGTCTGCTCGATCCCTTGAAGTACCTTGCGGACATCCAGCGCGAGGCGGGCGTCGGCGCGCGCCGCAAGCGTAAGGAAGAAGTGCGCGCGGACGACGTTGAAGTCGTCGCAAGCGACGAGGAGAGCGAAGGCGCGCAAGGGCCGCTGCCCTTCTACGTCATCGTCGAGAAGATTCTCGGACACGACGAGCTGCTCCGGCGCGACTGGCCGGCGCACGGGACGACCGGCTACGATTTTCTAAACCTTCTGAACGGCGTCTTCGTCGAGACTGAGAACGCGCAGGCGTTCCGCGAGCTGTACGCGGACTTCACGGGCGAGCGCGTCCGCTTCTCCGAACTGCTCTACGAGTGCAAGCGGCTCATACTCGACGCGGCGATGTCTTCGGAACTTCACGTGCTCGCGCGCCGCCTCGACCGCATCGCCGCGCAGCATCGCTACTCGCGCGACTTCACACGGAACAGTCTCCAGCACGCGCTCGCCGAAGTGATCGCTTGCTTTCC
>DASQLL010000312.1:0-5004 GCA_035630035.1 Pyrinomonadaceae bacterium
TTCGCGCCGCCGGGCGTCACGCTCGCAGGCGTTCGGGAGCTGCTCGCGCGCCTCAAAGAGCTTCGCGCCGACACGCTCGTCATCACGTCGGACGACGAAGCCGCCTCGCTCTGCACGCGCTCGATTCGACTGCCCGGCGAGATCGGCGAGATGCTCGCCGTCATCCCCTACATCATCCCCGCGCAACTCTTCGCCGCGCTGCTCGCGGACGCGAAAGGACTAGACCCGGACGCGCCCCGCTCGCTCGCGAAGGTGACGCGAACCGTTTAATGAGAGGCAGCACAAGTTCGCAGCTTGTGCTCATTGAGAAAAATTATTAACAGGGATGGACAGGATAGACAGGATTAAGAAAACGCGGAAGTATGAACGATGAACGATGAACTGAAAACGACTTGTCTTTCAGTTCATCGTTCATCGTTCATCGTTTATCGTTTCTTTCTTATCCTGTCCATCCTGTCCATCCCTGTTAAATTTTTCCTCCATCATCACTCCACTGAGGTTAAAGATGAAATTACTGATTCTCGGCGGCACTAAGTTTCTCGGTCGCCATCTGGTCGAGGTCGCGCTCGCGGGCGGGCACGAGGTGACGCTGTTCAATCGCGGACAGAATAACCCCGACTTGTTTCCCGAAGTCGAGAAGCTGCGGGGCGACCGCGACGGCGGACTCGACGCGCTCAGAGGGCGGCGTTGGGATGCGGTCGTGGACACTTCGGGCTACGTGCCGCGCGTCGTGCGCGCCTCGGCGGAGATGCTGGCGGAGTCTGTGGGGATGTACGTCTTCATCTCCTCGATGTCGGTGTACGCCGACTTCGGCCAGCCGAACGACGAGGACTCGCCCGTCGGAACGCTTGAGGATGAAAACGTCGAAGAGATAACGGGCGAGACTTACGGGCCGCTCAAGGCGCTCTGCGAGCAAGCGGCTGAGGCGACGATGCCGGGGCGCGTGCTGAATGTCCGCGCCGGACTCATCGTCGGGCCGTTCGACCCTACGTCGCGCTTCCCTTACTGGACTGCGCGTGCCGCGCGTGGCGGCGAAGTCCTCGCGCCCGCGCCTCCCGACCGGCAGGTTCAGCTTATTGATGCGCGCGACCTCTCCGAGTGGATTTTGCGTATGCTCGCGGAAGGCCGCGCGGGCGTCTTCAACGCGTGCGGCCCCGTCTACCGTCTGACGATGCAGGGCTTTCTCGAAGCGTGCCGGGACGCGAGCGCGAGCGACGCGCGTTTCACTTGGGCGGGCGAGCAGTTCCTTCTCGACGCGGGCGTCGAGCCGTGGAGCGAGCTGCCGCTCTGGCTTCCCGAGTCCGCGGAGAAGCATCGCTACTTCCTCGCCTCCAACTGCGATAAGGCTTTCGCAGCCGGCCTCGCCTTCCGCCCTCTCGCCGAGACCGCGCGCGACACGCTCGCATGGCAGAAGGCGGGCACGCCCGCTCCCGTCAAGGACGGCGTGCAGATAGCAGACGAGACGATGAAGCCGGAGCGCGAGCGCGAGCTATTGAAAGCGTGGCACGACCGCGAGGATTAAAGTAATTTTCAATTGAGTGTAGGGCTAGAAAGTTCACCGCAGAGACGCAGAGGACGCAGAGGAAGCGCAGAGGAAAGCTCAACAACTCTGCGTAATCTCTGCGTCCTCTGCGCCTCTGCGGTGAGTTCTACTCGCATTACACTCAACTGAAAAGCGATAGTGTTAAATCACCGGATAGGAACGAGTCGCATGATTCGGTCGTCGTCTTTTGCGGGCGAGCCGCGACCGTCGCCCGCGCCCTTGCCGGGCGGCGGCTGGCCGCAGGCTATCAGAAACACGAGGGCGCACAAGAGCGCCCTGAACGGGTGCGGCCAAGTCCTTGTTTTTCCCATCCCTTAGTTTTCGCGCGAACCCCTAGTGCGAGATGTACTCGTGGAGCAATTGAAGCTCGGCCCCCTGCTCGCTGATCTCGACGCGCATGATGTCGCGCATCGAGAGCATGCCGATGAACTTCCCGCCGTCAACGACGGGCAGGTGGCGGCTGCCGACCTCCTCCATGAGTTCGAGCGCGGAGTGCGGCGTGTTGTCGCACTCGATGACGGACACCGCCGCGCTCATCACGTCGCGGATCGGCACGCTCGCGGGATCGAGTTTCTCGACGACGACGCGGTTGAGCAGATCGCGCTCGGAGAAGATGCCGCAGAGATTGTCATCGCCGTCGAGGACGCAGACCGCGCCGATCTTGCGGCTCGACATATACTCGGCGGCGTCGAGCGCGGTCGCCGTGTCGCGCACGAAGTAAGCCTCGCGTTCACAGACCACATGCCTGATTGTAATCATCCTGCTCAACTCCCTCCCCGTCAGACTGGGTTCAGAACGCACGCATTATACAAACATGCGCGCGGCGAGTCGAAGAGTTTTCTTGCAGGGTCTTTGTCCCTCTTTTCTCATCCTTGAATTATTGCCGTCCAGCTTGGGCTTTCTGTACGTTTAGTTCACCGCAGAGGCGCGGAGGACGCAGAGTTCACGCAGAGGGTTGAGTATTTCTCTGCGCCCCCTCTGCGTCCTCCGCGCCTCTGCGGTGAACTGCTCTTTTTTTACGCTCAACCATCAGTGTCAATCAAACAACGATCCCTGCGCCGTCGGCCTTCGGAATGTGCGCGGCTGTTCCGTGTACGAGCGTTCTTCTTGATTGAAGCCGAGCCGCTTGCAGTGGACGCGGAAAGTCTGCTCGATGAGCTGCCAGTAGACGCCGCGCCCGCGCATGCGCTCGCCGAACTCGCTCACGTTAAGTCGCCCGCCCTTCACCTCGCGCAGGCGCGCAAGCACGCGGTCTGCCTTCGTCGGCAGACGCTCGCGCAATCGCTGCTCGAAGTACGGCGCGACGTTTCCGGGAAGCCGCAGCAGGTTGATGAACGCGCGTCGCGCTCCCGCCTCTTGCGCGCGCTTGAGCAGTTTGGGAATGTCCGAGTCGCTGAGGCCGGGGATGACGGGCGCGATTGCGAGGCCGACGGGAACGCCCGCCTCCGCAAGCTCCGCCATTGCGCGAAAGCGCGCGGCTGGCAGGGGCGCGTGCGGGTCGAGCGCCTTCGCCGTCTCTTCGTCGGCGAAGGGTATCGAGAAGTAGACGCTCGCCCCTGCCTCTCGCGCGAGCGCGGCGAGCAGCTCTTTGTCGCGGCGCACGAGCGCGGACTTGGTGACGACGCCGACGGGGTTTCGGAACTCAAGGCAGACTTCGAGGCAGCGGCGCGTCAGTCGGTAGCTCGCTTCGAGCGGAATGTACGGATCGGACGTGAACGAGAAGACTATCGTGTCGCCCTTCCAACCGCGCCGCATGAACTCTGCTCGCAAAAGTTCGGGCGCATGCACCTTAGCGACGATCTTCGTCTCGAAGTCCGTGCCCGCGCCGAAGCCGAGGTACTCGTGCGTCGGACGGCTGAAGCAGTAGGCGCAGGCGTGCGTGCAACCTCGGTAGCAGTTGACGGAGTAGTCGAAGCCTACGTCGGGGCTGTTGTTGTGCGTGATGATGCTGCGCGTCTCGGTCTCCTCGAAGACCTCGACGCGCGATTCGGGCGGCTCCCCAATCCACTCGACGCTTGTTGAAAGCCACGGGTTAGGCGGGTTCTCGACGTAACGCATGCTCTACTCCCTTTCGGTTCGTTCGCCCGCGGCCCGAAATTCGCTTCGAGCCGAGGCACGCCGTTCGGGAGTGGACGTGGCGCATCGGATAGGACGCGAGGTTTGCGACGTGAATTTTAAATCAAAACACGCGACATTGGCACGCGAACGAAAACGTATCCACGAAGCCACACGAAGCGACACGAAGAAAACCCTCACGAAAATTCGCGTCTCCTTCGTGTACTTTCGTGTGGCTTCGTGGATATATTTTTCCGTCCTGTCCCAATTTTAGCGCTTTGATTTAGTGGCTCTGGTTTCAGTTCCACAAGCCGCGCGCGTCGGGCTTTGAACTTTCTTCGTGCCACGTGACGAAGAAGAGGCGGTAGCGGTCTGGGTCTTCGAGCGTGACGAAGCGACCGCCCCAGCCCTCGTCGGCGGGCGGCGCGATGTCGAGGCCGCGCTCAAGAAGGAGCGCGTGAAAGTCTTCTACGTTTTCGACCGTGAGGAAGAAGTGTACGCCGCGCCCGCGACGCGCCATCGCGTTCGGGACTTGCGCGAGCATGAGCCGCAGGCGGCCAGAGCGAAGCGTCGCGAGCGGCGGCTCGGCTTCTGGCGTGTGCGCCTCCGTCTCGAAGCCCAGCACGCCCGCGTAGAATGCCAAAGACTCTTCGAGGCTGTTGACTTCGAGAAACAGTAGCTCAAGCCCGGTCACGCCCATAGCTTCAAATCGCCGTAAGCAAAAAGTAGATGATGTAGCCGCCGCCCGCCACGCACGACCAGAACACGACCTCCTGCGCCCACACGAACCGGCGCGCGAAATGTTTCGGCCCCACCGTCTCGCGCGCGAACGTGAGCGCGCCGTGCGCCATGAGGATTCCGAACAAAACGATTCCCGCCGCCAGCAGCGCGAGCGGCCAAAGGAACACGACGTAATGCGCGCGCACGAGCAGCAGAAGCACAAGCCCAAGAAGCACGCACAGCATCGCGCCCACGATGCGCCCGCTCACGGGATCGGCCTTCGCGCCGGGCGACGAGACGGGCGCGTGTGATCTGTAGACTTCGCGTGTGCGCGCGCGGCCCGCGTCGTATGTGCGGCGCGAGTCTTGGTCGCCCAGCACGCGCCACGCCTCGTTGAGCGACTTCATCTCCTCCTCGTCGCCGCCGCGGTCGGGGTGGTGCTGCTGCGCGAGCTGCTTATAGCGACGCTCGATCTCCTCGCGCGACGCGTCGCGCCCCGCGCCAAGGATAGAGTAGTAGTCCTTCTCCGGCTCGGAATTCTTCATCAGCCAGACGCCGCCGCGTGTCGTTCGTAAAGCTCCAAGATAGTAAACCGGACTTTGCCGCGCGTCCACACTTCCCTTTTTGTTCTGTTGAGTGTGCTCAAGGTAAGACTCACCGCAGAGGCGCAGAGGACGCAGAGGGGG
>DASQLL010000313.1:0-4466 GCA_035630035.1 Pyrinomonadaceae bacterium
AACCTCGTGCGTCCAGAAGCCGAGTCCCGGCTCGTCGGGGTCGCGATTGAGGAAGTCTCGATACTGCTGCCTGACGAAGTAAGGCTCGTAGTCAATACGCACGGGGAGTCCGACCTGCGGGCGCAGCACGAAGAGTCCCTGCTCGATGCCGCTCGCGATGACCGTCCCGCTCGCGAAGAACGGATAGTTGCTCCACGTGCCGTTGAAGAGCGCCTTGTCGTCCACGGGGAACACGTCGAAGAAGGCCACCTCGCTCAAGGAAGCGGACGCCGCGTCGCGCACGTCCACGACGCGGACGCCGCTGCGGTAATTAGACTCGAAGGCGTATAGCCCGCGCACGTAAAGGTTGTGGTCAATGGACGGCGTTGATCCCTCGAAGATACTGCGGACGAAGGGCGCGTCGAGGTCTGAAACGTCCCAGACGAACGTGCGATTCTTCGCGAGGAGTTGGTTCCGCTCGTCCAGTTCGTCGTTGAGGAGAAAGCGCGCTTGGTCGCCCGTAAGCCAGCCTTGATGCGTGTAGCCGCTGCCGACGTAGGGCGTGCGCGAGAGCTGTAAGGGCGCGGCCTTGTTCGTCACGTCCACGATGGTCAACGTGTCCTCGTTTGCGTTGAAGCAGATTTCGCGGCCTTGATGCGCGACATCCGGCCCGCGGTAGACGACGCACTCGGCCTCATGCACGTAGCCGTCGTCGTCCACGCAGCCGGCGAACGCCGGCGCGGTGGGGTCGCGTATGTCCACGACGTGGAGGCCGCGCCCGACTATCAGCCCGGAGCTGTTCTGCACGCGGTCGCTGCAAGTGTCCACGCCGACGGTGCGGGCCGGGTTGGGGCGGCTGCCTGCGACGTATGCGTAGCCGGTCTCTTCGTCTATGGCGATGGTGTGCGCGCGGCTGAAGTTGTCGTAGTGCGCGGTCTCGCTGAAGGTGACGGGCGGAGACTGCACGTTGCGGAGCTGCGTCAGGTCGAAGACCTGCATCCCGTGGTTTGCAATCTCGCTGACGACGTAGAGGTGGTTGCGGTAGACCTTCACGCTGCGCCAGAGGCGACCGTTGTCGTCGCCGTGTGTGGAGAGGTTGCCGAGGTAGACGGGCGCGGTCGGGTTCGTCACGTCCACGAAGGCGACGCCGTTCGAGAGGCCGAGGAGAGCGTACTCTCTGTCGGTCTGCGGGTCAGTCCAGCCCCAGATGTCGTTCGCGGTGATGCCGGCAGCAGTCGTCCCATCAATGTCGGCGATTGGGAGCAGGGACGCGAGGTCAACCTTGTTGCAGGGGAAGGTGCCGGCCATGCCGTTCACACACGGCGTGTCGGACATCGCCGCGAGCGGCGCGTCGCCGGGCTGACCGTTCCCGCCCGGGCTGTGGTGCTCGCCCTCGTGCGCGAGCACAGACCAGACGGCGAGGCTTAAAGCAAAGAGGAGCGCGAGGGGGACGATGGTTTTTCTGATGCTCATCTTCTTGACAGACTGAGTGCGTGAAAGGGCGTTCCGCGGGGAGATCGGCATGATAACATTAAAGGCAAAGCGCGAGAGGAGAAAGTCACGACTCATTTCAGAAAGCATTCGATAGATTGCTTCGTGATTTGAAAGCAGATGAGAAGAAATCCTAAACAGGCTCCATCCCCAAACAAAATGAAAATACTGCTTGCAATTCTGCTTTGTCTTGTCGCCTCGACTACGTTTGCCCAAAAGAATTGCCTTGAAACAGCGCGAGAAATTTCGCCACAGCTTTCGTCGGAAACGCGGCGCGACTTTGAAACAAAACTCGCACAAGCGCGGGGGGATTTCGCTAAAAATTCAAACGACGCGGATAGCTTAATCTGGCTCGGGAGGCGCACCGCCTATCTCGGGCGCTACAAAGACGCAATTAAGATTTATACAGAAGGGATCGAAAAATTTCCTACAGACGCCCGGCTGTATCGGCATCGCGGGCATCGTTTTATCACTCTGCGCTGTTTCGACGCGGCGATTGCGGATTTTGATAAAGCGACAAAACTCATTAAAGGCAAACCCGACGAAATAGAGCCTGACGGTTTACCGAATGCGCGCAATATTCCGACCAGCACTTTGCAATCGAACATCTGGTATCACTTGGGATTAGCTTATTATCTGAAAGGCGACTTCCGGCGGGCGCTCAGGGCGTACCGTGAGGCCGAAAAGGTTTCGAAAAACGCGGACATGCTCGTCGCCACGGCGCATTGGCTCTATATGACTTTGCGGCGTTTAGGGCGTGAGAGTGAAGCATCCAAAACGCTCGAACAGATAAAAGGCGACCTCGATATCATCGAAAACACGGATTACTACAAGCTCATCAAACTTTATCAAGGTAAGCTCAAGCCCGCAGACCTCTTGGGCGAAATCGGCAAAAATGCCGGCACCTTGAGCAACGCCACGGTCGGCTACGGTTTGGGAAATTGGTTTCTTTACAACCGGCAACGCGCGGAAGCCGAAAAAATCTTTCGGCTAGTCACAGCCGGGGATCAATGGGCAAGTTTCGGCTACATCGCCGCGGAGGCAGAATTGAAACTGGCAGAAAGATAACCGTAAGGAATGCAACTTCGAGCGCGCGACGAGTGACTACCTGACCTCCTCGACGGGCAAGCTCTGCCCCTACGACGAACTGCTCAAGCGGCACACCGCTGAGATCGGCTGGGACTGGCGGCGGCTCGCCTCGCAGATGTATCAGGAGTCGCGCTTCAAGCCGGACGCGAAGTCCTGGGCGGGCGCGTCGGGCCTGCTCCAACTCATGCCGGGGACGGCGCGGCAGGTCGGCGTGCGCGACCCGTTCGACCCGGAGGACAACGTCCGCGGCGGCGTTAAATATTTGAAGTGGCTGACTGACTTCTGGGACGAGCGCATCGAAGACGAGGACGAGCGCCTGAAGTTCATCCTCGCCTCCTACAACACCGGCCCCGGCCACGTCGAGGACGCGCAGCGCCTCGCGTCGAAGTACGGCGGCGACCCCGCGGCGTAGGCGGACGTCTCCTACTGGTTGTTGCAGAAGTCGACGCAGAAGTACTCCGCGGACGAGGTGGTTAGGTTCGGCTTCTGCCGTGGGCTGGAGCCGGTCAACTACGTCGAACAGATTCTCCGCCGCTACGGTCACTACAAGGAGTATGTCGTCGCACAGCGCGGAGGTCGCAAGTCCAGCGGGTAATGCCGGGCGTTATGCCGCGCTTGAGGCGAATCATGCTGTTCCACGTTAGTGAAGAATCCGGCATCGAGCGGTTCGAGCCGCGAGCGTCGGAATACACCGCCGGGACTGTCGTTTGGGCCATAGACGCGGAGCGCCTTCGCAACTACCTTCTCCCGCGTGAGTGCCCGCGCGTGACCTTCTACGCCGGGCGTGAGACCACTGTGGCTGATGTGGAACGGTTTCTTGGGTCGAGTCCGGCGGTCGTCGCAGTCGAAAGCGGCTGGATGGAGCGCCTGCGGTCTTGCCGTCTGTACTGCTACCATCTACCGCCGGAGACATTCGAGTGTGTTGACGAGTGCGCCGGCTACTTTGTGAGCCGAGTGCCAGTCGTGCCCGTACGCGTCGAAGTCATTGCCGACCCGATAGCCGAGTTGCTGCGGCGAGGAGTTGAGCTACGTTTCGTGCAGAGCCTCTGGCCTTTGCGCGACGCGGTTGTCGCATCCAGTTTGCAGTTCTCTCTCATCCGCATGCGTAATGCGCTGCCGAGGGCGACGGCCTGAAAACGGCATGCACCCGACCGCGAATAGCGCGGCCTTCATCCGCAAAACTTGGCGCTCTCGAAGTTGCGTGCGCGGCGGGTAATGCCGGTCGTTAGGCGTCCTGTTGAGTGTAGAGGGAGAAATATTTATGAAAAATCAGCTACTGCATTCTGCGCTTGCCCTGACATTCGCGCTGTGCGGGGCCGCGGCCTTCGGGCAAAGCGTCCCCGGGCCTAAAAAGGCTCGCACGCCGGATGACTACCAGCCCCGCACACTGAAGGAGATCGCCGCGCCGGAAGATGCCGCGGAGGTCAGCCACGACGGGGAGAAGGAAGTGGCCCTGCGCGGCGATGTCTCGCCCTCTAGGGTGCGGGTCGTTTACGCCGGCTCGACGAGGCCGCTCCCGAGTGGCAAGAAGAGTGTCATAAAAGAGTGGGCGCGGCGGTTCGCCGGCAGCCCCGAACATTATACGGAGCCGTATGAGGACGAAGCGCTGTTTACCGAGGACGGGGCGGAGCATTGGTTGGCAGTCCACAAGAAGCTGGTCCCTCGGCTCAAGGAGGAGTTAAAGAAGGGGGAGGCGTTGGAGTTATTCGTGATCCGCTTAGGGGGAGTGAGGACGGGCAGCGAGTGGGAGGGGGTGATTCTGGTGGAGAGTCTGCGAAAGCCGGAGTGATCACGCTACGGCGAATGGATGCCTAACATCCACCTGAGGTCTTCGTGTCAAGCGTTTTCTCATCTCACACCGGTCTCAGGGCTGCGTAGCTGAGCAGCGCCGACCCCTTCCGCCGCAG
>DASQLL010000314.1:0-5482 GCA_035630035.1 Pyrinomonadaceae bacterium
ATGAAACTCTCCGCCGACACTCACGACGAATTACAGCATTTCTTTCATCAACATTTGAACGACGCAGAGCTGCGTCTGCCGCCAATTACGATTCACACGGGATTGCTCGCGAGGTTGTTGATGAAAGCCGTCGGGATGGGCGCGATAACTTTCGGGCGTCACGTGTTCGTCCGGCCCGCTCTCGTCAAAAAAGATGAAGAGGGCCGCGCGACCATTCCCGGCTGGCTGCTCGCGCACGAGGCCGCGCACGTTTTGCAGTACGAGCAGAGGGGCTACGTTCGCTTCTTTCGCGATTATCTTCGAGGCTACTGGCGGGCCTTGCGGAAGGGGAAGAAGTGGAGCGCGCAGGGGCGCATGGCTGCCTACATGGCTATCGCGGAGGAGCATACGGCGCATGAGGCTGAGCACGCCTACCGCGAGTTAGGGCGTCTGAAGAAAAATTAGAACGCCAGTCAAATCTGTAGGGGCAGGGCTTGTCCCTGCCAGCTCCTTACGTTATTGCAGAGCGGGCAGGGAGTGAGCCTCTGCCCCTACAAACTTCATCGGCGACACCGCGCCTCCTTAACATGAGGCGTCACGAACGGTCGCTCACTCCTTTTCAATCAGCGAGAAGCTGACCGCGCCGCGCAGAACCTCTTCGAGGGCGATGCGCGTCGGCTTGTGCCTTTGCGTGTCCATCTCGATGCGCGGTCGCGCTCCTCTCTGTAGCTGCTTGCTTCGCTGAGCGGCGACGAGGATCAATCGGTACTTCGAGTCAAGCGGCGGAGTCTGCTTTTCCTCCGGCGTCGTTTCTTCGTTTGTCGTTATTGCGTCGGCGGCTTTCGGCATATCTCTCCAAACCCGGCGGGGTATCTTTCTGCCGGTCTCCCTATGATATTCACGAAATTAGTGAACATCCTTTTATAAACTCTCCGCGCGATTTATTCAACGCGCGGAAGGCTTTCGATGAACGTGGCGAGAACGCGCCGCGCGACGCGCTCTTGCCTATCAAGTCGCGCGCGTGAGGCGTAGACGATTGCAGCGAGCTGCGACGCCGCGCGCTCGACCTCGTCGTTCAAGACGAGGTAATCGAAGTCTTTGTACTGCTCAACTTCCGCGCGCGCGTTACGCAGGCGAAGCTCCAACTCTTCGGGCCGCTCGGTCATGCGCGCGGTAAGCCTTGCGCGAAGCGCCTCGAACGAAGGCGGCAGTATGAAGATGCTCACGACCGATTCCAACGCGGCGCGGACTGTCGCCGCGCCCTGAACGTCAATTTCGAGGATGATGTCGTGACCCTCGCTCAGCTCCTGCTCGACGACACTGCGCGCAGTCCCGTAGAAGTGGCCGTGCACGACGGCCCACTCAAGGAATCCACCGCGCTCGCGCATCTGTTTGAACTCGTCCTCGGTGACGAAGTGGTAGCTCACGCCGTCCTGCTCGCCGGGGCGAGGGGCGCGCGTCGTCCAAGAGACCGAATAGCTGATGCCGGGAACGGTCTCCAGAAGCCTGCGTATGAGCGTGCCCTTGCCGCCGCCGGACGTGGAGCTGATGACGAAGAGGATGCCTTGATAGCCCTCGCCGCCCGCGTTGATTGGAGAGTCTGAATCGTCGCTCACTTCACTCAACGTTCTGCACCTGCTCGCGAAGTTTTTCGACCGCCGCCTTGATGGCTAGAGCGGATTCCTTGATGGCGAGGTCTGTGGATTTCGACAGAACCGTGTTGGCCTCGCGATTAAACTCCTGTAGGAGAAAGTCGAGCCGCTTGCCCACGTCGCCCGTCTCGCCGATGGCGGCGCGGAACTGCACGACGTGGCTCCGAAGCCGCGTTATCTCTTCGGTGATGTCGCTGCGGTCTGCCATGTACGCGATCTCCTGCGCGAGCCGGCCCTGATCCAGCTCGACTATCTCCAGACCGTCGCGCGCGAGCATTTCGCTGACGCGCTTGTAGACGCGCGCGCGGTAATTCTCGATCAACTCGCCCGCGAGCGACTCGATGATGGGAAGGTGTCGCTCGATGTCGTCGAGCCGCGCATTCATCTCTGCGGCGAGCGCCGCGCCTTCGCGCTCGCGCATCGCCTCAAGCTCATCGAGCGCCTGATTCAGGGCTTGCTCAACGCCGCTCAGCATCTCGTCTGTGACGCCGTTGCGCGCGGTCTGCATCGCGCCCGGCAGACGCGCGAGAACGTTTATGTCCGGCTCGCCCGCGACTCCGAACTCCTGCTGCATCTCACGCAGGGCGCGCATGAAGCCCGTGATGAGCGGACGGTTCAGCTCGTAGGAGACTTCGCTCGTCCGTTCGAGCGTGACGTTCACGTCAACGCGCCCGCGCGAAAGACGCTCGCCGACGCGACGCCTGACGAGCGCCTCGACCGCGGAAAGATCGCCGCTCGCGCGCAGATGAACGTCGAGGAAGCGGTTGTTGACTGTCTTGAGGTCTACGGCTGCGGAGAAGCCCTCGCCCTGCGTCGCGCCGCGACCGAATCCGGTCATGGATTTCATGGTTGGTGAATAGTAAATGGTAAATGGTAAATGGTGACTGTGCGCTCGCCGGCCTGAGTGTTAACTCTCAGAATGCGTCAAGGGCAACCGCTATTCACCATTTACTATTGACCATTTACCAGCGCTTCCTCCTCTTCGTCAGCGAATTGTAGTTCGTAGAGCCTGCTGTACGCGCCGCCGAGCGCGAGCAGTTCCGAGTGCTTGCCCGTCTCGATTATGCGCCCGCGTTCTATGACGACGATCAGGTTTGCGCGCCGGACGGTCGAGAGCCGGTGTGCGATGACGACCGTGGTGCGCCCGCGCGTCAGGTTTGCAAGAGCTTTTTGAACGAGGCGTTCGGATTCGGCGTCGAGCGCGGAGGTCGCCTCGTCGAGTACGAGGACGGACGCGTCGGCAAGCACCGCGCGCGCGATGGCGAGTCTCTGCCTCTGTCCGCCGGAAAGGAAGATGCCGCGCTCGCCGACTATCGTGTCGTAGCCCGCCGGAAGCTCCTCGATGAAGTCGTGCGCGTGCGCGGCGCGCGCGGCGGCTTCGATCTCGGCGTCCGTAGCCGTGGGGCGGCTGTAGGCGATGTTGTAGCGGACGGTGTCGTTGAAAAGAACGGTCTCCTGCGTGACTATCGCGATGTTGCGTCGGAGGCTTCGCAGCCGCGCGTCGCGCATGTCAACGCCGTCCCACAGTACAGAGCCTTCGAGCGGGTCGTGAAAGCGCGGGATGAGCTTCGTGAGCGTTGACTTGCCTCCGCCCGACTCGCCTACGAGCGCGACCATCTGTCCCGCCGGAATTTTCAGAGAGATGCCGCGCAGAACGCGACGCTCCTCGTTGCCGTAGCGGAAATGAACGTCGCGCAGCTCGATGCCTTCGCGCAGCGGCCCAAGCTCGACCGCGCCCTTCTTCTCAGGCATCTCCGCATGCTCGTCCATCACTTCCCAGACGTGGCGCGCGGCTGCGAGCGCCTGCTCCATGCCGTTGTGCAGGCGCGAGAGCTTTCGCATAGGGTCGTAGCTTGAGAAGAGAAAGAAGAGGAACGTGATGAACTGCGCCGGGTTCATGCGGCCCGAAAGTATCTCGCGCTGCGCGAAGAACAGAAGGACGGCGACGGCGAGGACGCCGATCATCTCGATTGTCGGCGGCGCGATGCCGTGAATTTTCGCGGTGCGAAGGCTCGCGCGAAGGATGTCGTCGGCGACACGCCTGAAACGACGATGCTCGTGCGCTTCGGCGGCGTATGCTTTGACGATTGTCTGATTCGAGAGCGCCTCCTGCGCGGTGTCAACCAGACGCTGGCCGCCCTCGAAAGACTCGCGCGCGAGATTGCGGAGTCTCTTGCCGAAGCGCGCAGTCAGAAGCGCGATGATGGGCGCAATAGCGAGCGAGCCGAGCGTGAGCCGCCAAGAATAGTAGAACGACGCGCTGAGGAAGAAGATGAGCGTGAAGCCCTCGCGCAGCATGTCGCGCAACGTGTGCGAGACCGCCGTCTCGATTGCGGCGGCGGAGCCTACGAGACGCGAGACGAGGTAGTTAGTCCTGTGGCGCTCGAAAAAGTCGGCGGACTGCGTGTGCAGGTGCGCGTACATGTCCGTCCGAAGCTGCATGACGGACTCCTGTCCGACGCGAGCCATCAGGTATGTAGAGAAATATTCGGCGACGCCTTTCGCGAGCGTGAAAAAGATGAGCAGGACGGCGATGGTGCGCCACGCGTCGAAGCCGGAGTCGGGGATGAAGTGTTGCAGGCCGAAGAGCGTCGGCGTGCGCTCGCCCTCCGCGCCGCTCGAACGCAGGGCCTGATCGAAGATGGGGACGATGAGCGCGCCTATCGCGCTCTGCAAAAGCCCTACGGCGAGCATCGCGATTGTCGCGAGGGTGAATTTGCCCCAGTGCGGCTTGAGATAGAATAAGAGTCGCCGTAGGTCGCGCATTAAAGGTCGTCTGAAACCCGTGTGCCTGTTTGCCAGTCGGAGAGGGAAAGTCCAGCCGCCGCCGGTAAAGAAAAACTATACGGAGCAAGAGCTTAGGGGTCAAGGTACGGCGACGGGAAAAGAAAAATGCACGCGCTTCATCGAGTGGCGCAACTTCGCGCCTCTTGCGTTATAATCTGCGCGCAAGCGCATTTGTCGGTCAAAGCTCTGCTACGCAAACTTTAAGGTTGGGATAATTTGAGCCTTCAGATTCTGATTGTTGACGACGATTTGAGCATGCGGATGTTGCTCGCCGAGTATTTCAGACGGCTGGGCTTTGCGGTCGAAGAGTACGAGAGCGCTGAGGAAGGACTTGAGCCTGCGCTGTCGGGTCGCTTCGACTGCTTTATCTTCGACGTTACGATGTCCGGCATGTCCGGCCTCGAACTCTTGAAGCGCGTTCGCGACCGCGACATCAACACGCCCGCGATGTTTCTGACCGCGCACGACGAGGTTGACGACAAGGTCGCGGGATTTCAGGCCGGCGCGGACGACTATCTCGCAAAGCCTTTCAGCCCGCGCGAGCTTGAAGTGCGCGTGGAGGCTCTGCTCAGGCGCGCGGGTAAGTGGTCGCGCGCAGAGGACGAGAAGAAAGACCGCTTCGAGATAGGCAACCTCGTCATTGATAAGCGTCGGCACGAGGTCACTATCGGCGGAGACCGCGTTGACCTGACGCCGCTCGAATTTCACATACTCGAACGCCTCGCGAGCGAGCCGGGACGCGCATGGTCGCGCAACGACCTGCTCGACGAAGTCTGGAGCACGGAGTACGAAGGCTATCAACGAAACGTAGACCCGCACATCAATCGTCTGCGCCGTAAAATCGAGCCAGACCCTAAGAACCCGCACTACGTGCTGACCGTGCGTGGCGTCGGGTATAAACTGAACGAGGCCCCATGACCCACAACCTCCAAAAACTTTTCGCCGGTACGTGCTTCCTGTCGGCGCTCCTCGTAGGGATTTCGCCGTTCGCTTACGCACAAAAAACCACGACTCAAAAGAACCCGCCTGCGCGGAAACAGTCGGGGGCGCAGAAGAAGCCCGCG
>DASQLL010000315.1:0-2113 GCA_035630035.1 Pyrinomonadaceae bacterium
CAAGGATGGTTGTTTTGGCGAACTCCATCTTACGAAATCTGGCTCTCTCTTCGCATTCTTATCCCGTATTCACGTTAAAACTACGGGCCGACGCGTCGAAGTTTGAAGTTTGAGCTTTGAACTTTGAAGCGGGTTCGTCTAAGCTTGCGGCTCTTACCGTTTGGATTTCCGAAAAGGAGTTTTGGCAACACCATGAAGAAAATCGTAGCTCTCGCTCTCCTGCTCGCGCTCGCGCTTACGGTCGCCGCTTTCACGACGACGAAGACGGGCGGCGCGCGCGTCGAAGAAAAATCAGCGGCGACCGTTTCGCTCGGCGCAATCGTCCCGGACTTCACGCTGCCCGACGCCGACGGCAAGCAGCACACGCTCGCCTCTCTGAAAGGCTCGAAGGGCACGGTGCTGATCTTCATCGCGACGAAATGCCCGGTCTCGAACGCATACAACGCGCGCATGGCGAAGCTCGCCGAAGATTACAAGGCGAAGGGCATAAGCGTCGTCGGCATCAACTCGAACGTCGCCGAGCTTTCGGACGAGATGAAGAAGCACGCCGCGGACAACGGCCTCTCGTTCGCGATCCTGAAGGACGCGGGCAACCGTATAGCCGACCGCTTCGACGCGCAGGTCACGCCCGAAGCATACGTTCTGGACGCCTCCGGCAAGCTCGTCTATCACGGGCGCATTGACAACTCGCGCAACGGCGACTCGATCACCGCGAGCGAACTGCGCGACGCGCTCGACGCTGTTCTTGCGGGCAAGGCCGTCGAGAAACAAGAGGCCAAAGCCTTCGGCTGCTCGATCAAGCGCGGATAGGCCGGGCCGAAAGACTGACATGAGAAAAATTCTTCCCGCGCTCGTCGTCATTTGCGCCGCGCTCGCAGGTGTAGCGGGCGGCGCGTGCGCGCGCCCGACGGACGCGCAGAAGCAGGCCGCTCAAAAACCCGCCGCCGCCAAGTCTTCGACGCAGGCCGCGCCCGCCGCGCCGAAGGTTACGGAGCTTAAAGAGGAGGGCCTAAAGTCGCTGCTCGGCGTGGGCGCGAAGCGCGAGCGGCCCCTGCTCGTCAACTTCTGGGCGACGTGGTGCGTGCCGTGCCGCGAGGAGTTCCCCGACCTCGTTAAAATACGCGAGCAGTACGCGGACGAGCGGCTCGACTTCGTCACGGTCTCGCTCGACGACATCTCGGACATCGGAGGGGCCGTGCCGGAATTCCTGAGCGAGCAGCGCGCCACGCGGATGCCCGCATACCTTCTGCACGTCGCCGACGAAGGCACTGCCATCAACTTCGTTGACTCGACGTGGCAGGGCGAGCTGCCCGCGACCTTCCTCTTCGACCGCGACGGACAGGTCACGTTCAAGCGCAAGGGGCGAGTCAAGCCCGCCGAGCTGCGCGCCGCAATCGAGCAGACTTTGAGCGCGAAGCCGGACGCGCCCGCGCAACAGTAGCGCGAGAGCGCCGGGCAGAAACGCGACCGTCAGGGAGCGTGTCCACGCATATTCAGCGGACACGCTCCCTGACGGTCGCGTTTCTGCATCTCCGCAGGTTTGAACAAAACCGCGCCAGCCTTTATCCTGTCATGTCCTTCTGCATCCGAACTCGTCTACAAGGCCGCCGTTTCTCGAATGAACTCTGAAACCATCACGCCGGAAGTCGTCGCCACACACAATCTCACGCAGGAAGAATACGCGCGCATCGTCGAGCTTTTGGGGCGCGAGCCGACGTTCGTCGAGCTGGGCGTCTTCTCGGTGATGTGGTCGGAGCATTGCTCGTACAAGTCTTCGCGCGTTCATCTCCGGCGTCTGCCGACGACGGGCGAGCGTGTGATTGTGCCGCCGGGCGAGAACGCGGGCGTCGTTGACGTGGGCGACGGGTGGTGCGCGGCCTTCAAGGTCGAGTCGCACAATCACCCCTCGTTCATCGAGCCGTTTCAGGGCGCGGCCACGGGCGTCGGCGGCATCCTTCGAGACATCTTCACGATGGGCGCGCGCCCCATCGCCGCGATGAACTCTTTACGCTTCGGCTCGCTCGATCACGCCGCGCACGGTCGCCGCAACCGCGCGCTCGTCGCAGGGGTGGTCGCAGGCATCGCGCACTACGGCAACGCCTTCGGCGTCCCA
>DASQLL010000316.1:0-7088 GCA_035630035.1 Pyrinomonadaceae bacterium
CTGAGATTGTCTACCAACCGAGCGTGACCGAGGGCACGACACGCCTGCTCGACGACGAGCGCGATTCGGCCCGCGCATCAGACCGTAACTCTTGAGGAGCCAGAAATGTTCTGCCCACAGTGCGGCCAAAGACAGCTCTCAAACGATGTGCGTTTCTGTTCGAGCTGCGGCTTCGCGTTGAACGTTGTGACCGAGCTGCTCGCGCACGGCGGACAACTTCCGTGGCGTCCGCCCGCGCCCGTCTCAGGCCAGCTCTCACCGCGTCAGAGGGGCATCAGGCAGGGCGCGTTGCTCATGCTCAGCACGTTCCTGATTGTTCCGCTGCTCGCCATACTCGGCGTCGCATTGCTCGGTTTCCCCGGCGAGATCGTTGCGCTCGCAGCGGTGGGCTGTCCCGTCGGCGGACTGCTTCGCATTCTTTACGCGCTCTTTCTCGAAAGCAACACGCCCGCCGATGCGGTAGCCGTGCAGCAGGCTTACATGCCTCCCGCCACATTGCCGAACTACCTCGGCACGCCGCCGCAGCCCTCTGTGCTGCCGCCGCCGCAGAGCGCGCCCGTGCCCACTTACCGAAGGCCGCAACGTTTCAACACGGGCGAGATCACGCCGCCTTCGAGCGTCACGGAAAACACCACGCGCCTACTCGAAAAGCAGCCCGATGAGCCGTCGAATCAGTAGAGACTCCGACCCCGAAGCTTCCCAAACCCCGACTCTCGAAGCTAACTTGCGCGAGCGTATCCGTCGCGAAGGCTCTTTAACTTTTCGCGAGTGGATGCACGCCGCGCTTTACGACGAGCGCGACGGCTACTACCGGCGTCGCGACGCTGTGCGCTGGGGGCGTGCGGGCGACTATCGCACAAGCCCGGAGAGAAGCGCGCTCTTCGCCGCGACCTTCGCGCGCCACTTCGCGAATCTTTTTGAAGAGCTGGGACGCCCGCCCGCGCTCCACCTGCTCGAAGCCGGCGGCGGCGCGGGCCGCTTCGCACACGGCGTTCTTCAAACACTTCAAAGGGACGCGCCCCACATCTTCCAATCGCTTCGCTACATCTTCGACGAGTCGAGCGAAGACTCGCGCGCACGCGCCGCCGCGTTGCTCGCGCCTTTCGCCGGGCGTGTCGAGTTTCAAAGCATCGCGGATTTAACAGAGCCGCTCGACGCCGTCATCATTTTCTCGAACGAGTTGCTCGACGCTTTCCCAATCCATCGCGTCGTAATGCGCGGCGGCAAGCTGCGCGAGCTGTGCGTCGGCGTCGGGGAGGGCGAAAACTTCGTTTGGGTCGAGCAGAAGCCCTCGACGCCCCGCATCGCGGAACACTTCATGCGCTTGAGCGTGACGCTGGCCGAAGGGCAGTTCGCGGAGGTCAACTTGGGCGCGGAAGAGTGGATGCAGAGCGCGGCGCGCGTCGTCGGGCGCGGCTTCGTCTTCAGCGTGGACTACGGCGACGAGGCGGAGCAACTTTTCGGCGCACCGCACAGGCGCGAGGGTACGCTGCGCGCGTTCCGAGGCCACGAGCTTGCCGACGATGTTCTTCGAGAGCCGGGCGGACAGGACTTAACCACGACCGTCAACTGGACGCACGTCCGCTCGGTCGGAGAGTCTGCCGGACTTGAGACGGTCGCGCTCGAACAACTCGACGCGTTCCTGCTTCGCGCGGGGTTGCTCGAACAGCTCGAACGCGAGACCGCGCATGCCGCGGACGATACGGAAGTCGCGCGGCTTCGGCTCGGCGCGCGCGAGATGATTCTTCCCGGCGGCATGGCCTCGCACTTTCAGGTTCTCGTGCAGAAGAAGAGTTGAAAAATAAAACTTTGAAGTCACTCATAGCCCGCGCGAGCGGGCGACCAGAGTAAAGCCCGGTACGACGCGCAGCGGAGTGCCGGGTGATATAGACAAAAAACATTCGAGCTATCGGAGATAGCGACAGAGCGTTGCAAATAATGTGCTGCCGCCCGCGCACGCGGGCTTGAAAAATTATGTATGCATCGCGTCCCCGCGCTCGCCGCAAGGCGGCTTCGCACGGGGCTTTACTCTGTCGCCGTCTTCGACGGCTGAAACCACGCACTGCGTAGTGTGGGGAGTAAACCTCTGCAATACCTCCGTGCCCTCTGTGTTAACTTTCCGACTCCTGCTAAACTCACATCGCTCGCTCTTCAACTCCTATTATTTCAGAACGCCACAGGAGACTTCTATGAAAAGAACTCTTGCGCTCTCCGCCATCCTTGCCTTCAGTCTCGCTTTCATTCCGTCGGCGCGTCTTTGTCAGGCGCAGACGACGCCTTTTTTGTCCGACGAAGAGATACGAACGCTGTCGAACGAAATCTCCGGCGACCGCGCGTTCGAGCACATTCGCTGGCTCTCGCACTGGCACCGCGACTCAGGCATGGAAGGGTTCTTCAAGGCGCGCGACTACGTGATGCAGGCCGCGAAGGAGATAGGGCTTGAAGAAGTGCGCTTCGTCGAACAGACGCTCGACGGGCCGAACTACACGCAGCGCTCCGCAGAGCTTTGGATGATCGAGCCTGTCGAGGTGAAACTCGCCGACATAGGCGAGCACGCCGTCTATCTCGCCGACGGCAGTCACGACGCCGACCTCACCGCCGACCTCGTCTTCATCGGCGACGGAAGCGAGGAGAGTCTGAAGGGCTTGGACGTGAAGGGGAAGATCGTTCTTACGAGCGGCTCTCCGCAGGCCGCGGTCACGGGCGCGGTTTACAAACGCGGCGCGGTCGGCGTCGTCACATATCAGACTTCGGAGAATCGAAGCGCATACGACGTGCCGGATCAGGTCGCTTGGTCGCGCATCAACATCGCGCCGCCGGAAGGGAAGAAGGGCACGTTCGCTTTCGTACTGCCTCCGCGAAAGGGAGACGCGCTCCGGCGCATGCTTGCGACAAGCGAGATGCAGGACATCTTCGCAACCGGCAAGGCGACGAGAGGCGGGCGCGTCCGTCTGAAAGCAAAAGTAGACACGGACATCGGCCCTGCGCCCGGTCGCACAGGCTTCGTCGAAGCCGTGATACGCGGCACGCGGCCCGACACGCAGCAGATAGTTCTGACCGCGCACTTGCAGGAGGAGCAAGGCTCCGCGAACGACGACGGGAGCGGCTGCGCGAACCTGCTTGAGCTTGCGCGCACCTTCAACAAGCTCATCAAAGAAGGGAAGATGAAGCGACCCACGCGCGATCTGCGTTTCTGGTGGACGGACGAGATCGCTTCCGAGTACAAGCTCTTCAGCACGAACCCCGAAGAGGTGAAGAAGATTCTAGCGAACGTCCATCAGGACATGACCGGCGCGAATCAGGCGTTGGGGAGCCGCGTGCAGCACCTCATATTCGCGCCGCACTCGCGCACCTCGTACCTCGACGCAGTCTTCGAGAGCGTCGGCACGTACATGATTCAGACCAACAACGGATACCTCGCGGCGAGCCGTCAAGGCGGACTTCCGCGACCCTTCACTCGCCCGCTCTACGCGACGCGCGGGACGCGGCAGGGCTACAACGCGCGCTTCGTCCCTTACTTCGACTCGTCCGACCACATGGTCTTCATCGAGGGCGCGGTCGGCATCCCCGCGGTCGCGCTCATCAACTGGGACGACCCGTACATTCACTCGTCCGACGACGACCTACACCTGATTGACCAGACGCAGCTACGCCGAAACAATTTCCTCATCGGCTCAATCGCATACTTCCTCGCAAACGCAGACGAGTCGGACGTGCCTCTGCTCGTCGCGGAGACTTACACGCAGGGCGCGAAGCGTCTCGCCAACGACCTGCAAGTGGCGATGCAACTGCTGGTCGCTTCGAGGGGCGAGCCTGACCGCGGCTGGAAGCGTGCGAGCATCGTCGTCGAGCAGGGCTTGCTGCGCGAAGCGCGCGCGCTCGACTCGATTCGCGTCTTCGCGGAAGCGGGCGCGTCCGCACGTATGATTGAGGACATGAAGAGTCAGTTGCTCTCGACCAACAGCGCCCGGAGCGAACTGTCGAAATTCTACAGTCAACTGCACGGGATGAATCCGCCGCAGACCTTCGCCATGAACGACGCGGAGCGCGCGGCAAGTCTAAAAGTTCCGTCGAACGTCGCGGCGCTCGGCACATACTTCGCGAACCGCGATAAAGTTCCCGCGAGTGCGAGCGGCAAACTGCATGGCTTGATGCGCGATGAGGTTTACAACTTCGTGGACGGCAGGCGCTCGTATTACGACATCTACAAGGCGGTCTACGCGGAAGCGATGGCGGGAGGGAATTGGTACTATGGAACGGTAACGCTCGAAGACGTAGTCGGCCTGCTCAACGCGGCGGTCGAGGCGAAGGCGCTGACGCTGAAGTGAGCATGCGGGAAAGGCGCAGAAAAATGCGGGCATCTGTTGTCGGAATAAGAACTGAATTCGTACAGAGCAAGCGCAGCGGGGGTTTACGCTTGCGCTGTGTAAATCTTGCAGTAAAATGACTTCAGCAAACTTCTCGCAGTTTTATTTGTCGAAGGGAACGAAGCTTGCTGTTAGGCCGGTGTGGTTTCCAACTCCTTCCGTTCGCGTCTCTTTCGTCAGCCTTACGAGATGCCGCGCGAACGTAGGGCCATTCGAGCCGCGTTGGGAGTATTTGGGCAAGTGGCAGTCGTAGGCGCTCGGCCCGCATCTTACTGCCGAAGCAAACGATCTCCTCGCTGGAAAATTTAGATGAAGTGTGCAGAGCGCCTGAGCCTTATCGCGGCTGTCTGCTCGTAGAGACGAATGAACAGTAAAACGAACACACAGCCGACCGACGACTCGCAGCCCGACGTGCCGCAGACGAGGCAATTCTCGACGCGCAACACGGCAGGCCTTCCGCTGTTCAACCGCGAGCTGAGCCAGATCGAATTCTACCGGCGCGTGCTGGAAGAGGCGCTCGACCGGACGCAGCCGCTACTCGAACGCCTGAAGTTCCTCTCGATCTTCTCCGACAACCTCGACGAGTTTTTTATGATTCGCGTGTCGGGTTTGCAGGAGACGCTGGCCGAGCAGGTGAGGGAGCTTTCGCCGGACGGGATGGGAACGGCGGATCAGCTCAGAGAGATAAGGTCGCGTCTGCTACCGCTATTCGCGGAGCACGCGCGCTGCCTGAATGATGAGGTGCTGCCTGAGCTTGATGTGCAGGGTATCGAGATCGTCTCGATTAACACGCTCTCGCTTCCAGAGCGTCAGTCGCTACGCGAGTTCTTCAAAAAGAAAGTTCATCCTGTGCTGACGCCGCAGGCGGTGGATCAGGGCCATCCGTTCCCGTACATCTCCAACCTCAGCCTGAACATCGGCCTCATGGTCGAGCCGCGCCCGGAGCTGGGCATCACGCGCTCGCTCACGGGAAAGATGGAGCCGCGGTTCGCTCGCATCAAAGTCCCGCCCCGCGTCTCGCGCCTCGTGCCGGTCGGCGAGGGAGGCACGAAGTTCGTGCTGCTCGAAGAGCTGATCGCGTCGAACGTCGAGCTGCTGTTTCCGCGCATGCACGCGAGCGAGTTTCACCTCTTCCGCGTGACGCGCGACGCCGACGTGGAGATTCGCGAGGACGAAGCCAACGACCTTTTGGGGTCAATGGAGAAGACGCTCCGCAACCGTCGCTTCGGCTCGCCCGTGCGTCTCGAAGTCGCGGCGGGCATGCCCGCAAAGATGCGTGAGTACATCACGAGCGAATTGGGGTTGGGAGCCGAAGACGTTTACGTGGTGGAAGGGATTTTGGGCGCGCGCGACTTGATGCAGCTCTACAAGCTCGACCGTCCCCAACTGAAAGACACGCCCTTCAAGCCGAAAGTCCCGGCGCTCTTCCGCGGCGAGAAAAATTTCTTCGACGTGATACGAGAGCGCGACGTTCTGCTCCATCATCCTTACGAAGATTACACCGTCGTCACGGACTTCATCGAGCGCGCCGCAAACGACCCCGACGTTGTCGCCATCAAAATCTGCCTCTACCGCACGGGGCAGAACTCGCCGATACCTCAGTCGCTGATAACCGCGAGCGAGCAGGGCAAGCAAGTGACCGCGCTCGTCGAGCTGAAGGCGCGCTTCGACGAGGAGAACAACATCGAGTGGGCGAAGCGTCTTGAGGAGTCGGGCGTTCACGTCGTCTACGGCATCGTCGGACTCAAGACGCACTGCAAATGCGCTCTGGTCGTGCGGCAGGAAGGCGACGCGCTGCGCCGTTACGTTCACGTCGCGACGGGTAACTACAACCCCGTCACGTCGAACTTCTACACAGACCTCGGCCTCTTCACCGCCGACGAAGAGATAGGGGCGGACGCGACAGATCTGTTCAACTTCCTGACCGGGTTCTCGCGGCAGAAAGAGTATCGCCGGCTCATCGTCGCGCCCGCGAACCTGCGCGAGAAGACGCTCGGACTCATACGCCGCGAGACCGAGCACGCGCGCGCAGGCAGGCCCGCGGGCATCGTCGTGAAGTTCAACCGCCTCGCCGACACGGGCGTCATCGCCGCGCTCTACGAGGCGTCGCAGGCCGGGGTCGAGATTGACCTGATCGTGCGCGGCATCTGCATGCTCAGGCCCGGCGTGCCGGGCGTCTCGGAGAACATACGCGTCCGCAGCATCGTGGGGCGCTTCCTTGAGCACAGTCGCGTCTACTACTTCGCGAACGGCGGCGACGAGGAGTTCTACACGGGGAGCGCGGACTGGATGCTTCGTAACTTCGACCGCAGAGTCGAGACGGTCGCGCCAGTCCGCGACGAGCGTCTGAAGAAGTATTTGAAAGAAGTTCTGATTGCAGCTTACCTGCGCGACAACGTGAAGGCGCGCGTGCTGCTCCCTGACGGCGGGTACGAGCGCGTGCCCGTCGCCCCGGATGAGAAAGAATTCAACAGCCAGCTCTTTTTCATGGACGCCCCCGAGCCGGAGTAACCGTACCGAACATTTCGGGAGGAGAAGTTATGAGGTTGAATAAATGGATTCGCGTTTCGTTGACGATCTGCATGATCTTTGTTTTGACGCTGGCGCTGCCCGCGTCTGCGTCACAGGATAAGTCGAAAAAGGATGAGACGAAAAAGGATGAGACTAAGCCGACGGGCACGCCCGTCCTTTGGAAAGAGCCGGGGGACATTGCTACGCGCA
>DASQLL010000317.1:0-10856 GCA_035630035.1 Pyrinomonadaceae bacterium
ACGAGCGTCGCACCGCAGCTCGGGCAGCTTATCGTGCCAACGTTTTCTCCTCGCATCTCGGCCCTTCCGTTCCTGTCCTGCATATCTTTACCTTGAGCTTCCGGCGTGACGCGTCCGCTTCCGAGGCTTCTCGCCGTGGACGTGTGTTAGGAATATACGCCTGTTGGAGCGTCGCGGTTGCATCCGGCACGCGCCGGGCTTAGACTTGTCGCCACGTATCAATTCGGCTACGGCATGACATTTTGGCCTCCGAGCGGCCTCCCACGCAAGCCCTCTTAGGGAGCGGCACGGCGCGTGCCACTGAAAGTGAGCAGTGAGCAGGAGACTCGTGGCCGCGCTCTGTGATGATATTAAGCGTAATGATTAAACAGTTCACTGCTAACCGCTCACTGCTTATTGCTCACGTGCTAGGAGGACGAAAGTGGAAGTGACCAAAGCTCTCGCGGCGCTCCAGCCGCTCTACGGGAAAGACAACGTCGAGATCGTGACGGAGACGGGCGCGCGCGTGCGCGGCGTCGTCCGCAGCCTCAAGCAGACGCAGGCGCTCACACGCCCCAGCGTCAAGATGGAGCGGCCCGACGGCGAGCTTGTTAAAATTCCCTTCTCCGCAATCACGGAGATAATTGATCACAACGGATGAGCAGTTTTCAGTTTTCAATTTTCAGTTTTCAGGCGCGCAGGAGGCCACGGCTCGCGCTGAGCATGGCAAGACCGGCAGCAAACAAGCCGCAGGCTGGAAACTGAAAACTGAAAACTGAAAACTATGATTGACTTCTCACGAATCCCCTGGCGCGCGACGCGGCACGAAGGCATCTACCTGCATCTGCTCCGGCGCGACGAGGCGACGGGCGACGCGACCGTCCTCATACGAATGCAGCCGGGCTGCTCGTATCCCGCGCACCGTCACAACGGCGTCGAAGAGGTCTTCGTCCTTCAGGGCGGCTACAGGGACGCGCGCGGCACGCACCGCGCGGGCGACTACGTTCTGAACGACGCCGGCTCGGCCCATCACCCGACCGCTCTCGAAGACCCAGCCGAAGACTGCATCATGCTCGCCTTCGCGCACGGCGGCATCGAAATTAGTGAATAGTAAATGGTAAATGGTAAATGGATTGAAGGCAGTTTCTATTTACCATTTACCATTTACTATTCGCCAACCCGTCACTTGTCACTCGTCACTTGTCACCGCTTTTGTTATATTATGCCGCGTGCGGCCCGGCAGGGACGCGCGGGAAGAAGAGTTTTAATGATGACGATTGAAGATTTCGGAGCGCGCGTTGCGAGCGTCTGGCAGGGCCTGAGGCCCTCGACGCGGAGCCTCGTCGAGCGTGCGCTTTCAACGCCGCCGCCGGCTGCGACGAGCGGCGCGGCCTCACGCTCGGAGGGAGCTTACGACGCGCGATCCGAGTGGGAGTTGAGCCGTCTTCTGGCCGCGCTCGACGAGCGCGCTTCGGAGAAGGGCGAATCCATTCTGAGCGCGGAGCAGGCGCGCGAGCTTGTTCGCATGTCCGAGACCTGCGTCGCAGTCCTGCACAGGCAGGCGCGCTCGGCGGAAGTCTTCGCGCAGCTTCTTGAGCGCGCGTTTCGAGTTAAAGACTACGCGCGCGTTGACGCCGTCGCGGACGTGATGACCGCGCGGCTCGCGCCGAGCGAGTTGTGCGAGATGGCGCGCAACGCGAACCCGGCAGTCCGCGCGGTCGCGCAGGAATCGCTTCTGCAAATGCCGACCGCCGTGCTGGTCGCGCTTTTGGGTGATCCGGTTGACGCGGAGACCGCGCGCGTCGCGCTCGAATGTCAGGCCGAAGAGTACGAGTCGGAGGAGGCGCGTTTCGTCGTCAACGCACTCGAACAGGTTGACGAGGAAGACGACCTGTAAGAAGACAAGGGCATAGCCCCGTCAGGGGCGGAAGAACGGTAGCCCACGGCGTGAGCCGTGGGAACAAAGTTACACAAAAAGTTGATAGCCCCGGAGGGGCGAAAGAAATTTCGAGCTTGAGAGCAACGCTGTCTCGAAATTCTTTCGCCCCTCCGGGGCTTCTAATTTTTATTACGTCTATTCCCACGGCTCACGCCGTGGGCTACTGCTCTTCCGCCGCCTTCGGCGGCTTTCAACGCTTGCCGCCCGTCTTTACTTCTCCTGTCCGATTTCGCGCAGCCGCGCGACGACCTGTTCGATGAGCCAGTCGGGCGTCGAAGCTCCGGCGGTCACGCCGACGCGCTCGGCGTCGCGCAAATCTTCGGCGTTGATCTCGTCGGTCGTCTCGATGAGAAAACTTTTTTCGCACTGCTCTTTGCAGACCGAGAGAAGCTTCAAGCTGTTCGACGAGTGGCGGCCTCCGATGACGTAGAAGGCGTCAACGTGTCCGGCGAGGGCGCGCGCCGCGTCCTGCCGGTCGCGCGTAGCGGAGCAGATCGTGTTGACGACCTGCGGCTCGCTGTCGGACTTGGCGCGCACGGCTTCGGCTGTTTCGAGGAAGGTGCTGAGCTTAATCGTGGTCTGCGAGACGACGAGCGGCGCATGCAAGCTCGGCAAGGATGCAACCTCGCTCGCGTCGCGGACGACGTGCGCGCGCGTCGGGGCGTAACCTTTGACGCCGATCATCTCCGGGTGGTCGGGGTTGCCGACGACCACAACGTCGCGCCCTTCGGCGGCGGCGCGCTCGGCGAGCTTCTGGACTTTGGTGACGAACGGGCAGGTCGCGTCTATCACGCGCTCGGCGCGCGACTCAAGCTCGCGCTGCACCTGCGGAGTTACGCCGTGCGCGCGTATGACCGCGGTCTCGCCGTCAGAGACCTCATCGGGCGCGTTGATGGTTCGCACGCCCTCGGTTTCCAGCCGTTGAATCTCCTGCGTGTTGTGGATGAGCGGCCCCAAGGTGCGGACGGTCGCGCCCTCCGAGAGCGCGCCCTCCACCATCTCGACGGCTCGCTCGACGCCGAAACAGAACCCGAACTCTTCAGCCAGCAGAACTTGCATAGGTAGCTTTTAGCCCTTAGCTGTTAGCGGTTAGCTTCTTCACTTTCTTAACCCTTCATCTTTCAGCGTACCTTTCGACTTCACGAGGACGAAAAGCTGAAAGCTAAAAGCTAACCGCTGACCGCTTCTATAAAATCTCCGGCTCGTCCGTGACGGTCGTCGGGGGAGGCGTGCAGCGTCGCCGCCACTCCTCGCGCAGACGGTCTGCGGCGGCGAGACTTTCGTCAATCCGCGTGACGCTCTTATCGGCGAACCAGCGCACGCTGCCCCAAAAGTTTTTCTCGAACTCGCCGAGCTTGTGCGCCGCGTCGCGCGGCAGCACCGCGAACGAGGCGTCGCACAGAAAACGCATCGCGTCGCAGATGGGGTTGCCGGTCTTGTATCTCGAATCGTTTGTGTCAATCATTCGTGGAAGAACCTCCTACACGAGCCATACGGACAAAGCGCCCCGCGCGTTCCGCACTAGAGTAATCTTAATGAACGCGTTGGACAAAGGCAAAGCCGGGGAGGAGGCGACGGGCCGTGAAGCAGTTTTCTTTCTTCTGGAGCGTCTTCGTTCCTGCGCGCGGGGAGTGCTTTCAACTAGCCTCTAGTCTCTAGCCTCTAGCCTCTAGTTCAGATCGTTGCCTCCGAGCGGACAGGCTCGCGCAGGATGGCGGCGGCGGCCCCGGATGCGATGCGCGCGGCCTGCGGGTGCGAGTCGTGTATGTTTGAGATTTGAAGGAGCGCTTCGCCCGTTCGCGAGAGCATGCGGAAAAGATCGCCCTCTTCGGCGCGCGTGCGTCGCACGAGCGAGGCCCAGTCGAGGCCGGAGGCCCAGCGCGCGGCTGTCGCGGCGGCGGAGAAGTTGATTTCGGGCGCAGGCTCCAAGTCCTGCTGCCACTCGACGCTCGCCGCGTCGTATGCGATGCGGTCGAACTTTGCAAGCGCGGTGATGAGCGCGTCGTCAAGCTCAAGCTCGCCGTAGTCGCGCTCTGCGTCCGCCGCGAGCGCGGCCATCAGGCCCGCGGCGCGCGGCGCATCGAGCGTGGCGAAGAGGCCGCGCCCGATGGCCTCGCCGACGAGCAGCGGGCGGTCAATACGCAAGTCCGCGAGCCAGCGTCCACGGTCTGTGACGCGCTCGGCGAAGAAGTCTAAATAGCCGAAGTGGTGCAGCACGCGCGCTCGCCGCTCGAAGGGCTGCCACACCTCGCCGCGCACCGACTCGATTCTCCGCTCCATGCGCTCAATCGCCTCTGCCTCCTGCATCACGCCCCACAGAGCCTCTTCGCATCGCGCACGCTCGCCGCCCTGCGAAGAGAGGGATTCGATGAGATCGTTGATGAGGGCGACCGCGCCGTCGGTCTCGGCGCGCGCCTCTCGCAGTCGCGGCTCGCGCAAGGGAGTCGCCGCGCCCGCGCGCACAAGCTCGAACGCTTCGTCGCGCGAGCGCTCGTCCATCTTGTGAGTCTCCTCGAAAACTCTGCCGACGCGCTCCATCGCGAGCGTGACGCGGCGACCGTTGTCGCGCACGCCCGCTAGGCCCTCGCCGCGCCGCTCCGTGACGAAGACGAGGCGGCGGCTGCCGCGACCGACGACGACGACGCGCCCCGGCGTCACTTCCTTGTCGAGCCAGCGCATGTACGCGTCCGTGCGCGTAAGCGGCGCTCCTTCGAGAAGGCGCGTGCGCGCGCTCGCGAGTCGTTCGAGGCCGCGCGCAACGTCGGGAGGCAGGTCGCATCCCGCCTCGGCGAGTTTCGAGCGCATGCGACGCTCGGCCTCTTCGCGCTCGTGCTCAAGACGCGCGATGTCGTCCACGGCGTCGCGGCGCGCGAAGCTGCGCTCGGCGATGTCGCGCACCTGCGCGAACGTGCCGTAGGCGTCGAGAAGGTTGAGAAGCGTCGTGTACGTCGCGCGGAAACGGCTCTCCAAAGGGTCGGGCGGGGCTTGAAGAAGCGTTGCGAGCTTCTGCGGGTTCTGATGAAGACCGGGCGCGGCGACGACGAAGCCGACGCGGTCGCGCCCACGGCGTCCCGCGCGGCCCGTCATCTGTTGAAGCTCCGAAGCGGTCAGCGGTCGCCAGCCGTGGCCCGTTCTCACGTCAATGTTTTCGAGCACGACGGTGCGCGCCGGAAAATCAACGCCGGCGGCCACGGTCGCCGTCGCGAAGATTGCGTCCAACAGGCCCGCGCTCATCAGGTGCTCAATCGCGAGCTTCCAGGCGGGCATGTGCCCCGCGTGGTGCGAGGCGACGCCGCCGCGCAGAACGATGTCCCAGTGGCGGTGCTTACGCATTTCGGGGTACTGCTCGACGAGGCGTTCGAGTATGCGGCGGCGAGCCTCGCGGCGTCCGGCGTTGTCGCTTCCGCGTCGAGGGGCGAACGCGGCTTCGGCGGCGGCCTCGTCGCACCGACGCCGCGTCGGAAGGAAGACGATTGAAGGCAGAAGGTCGTAAGAGCCGAGCGCGGCGAGCAAAATTGAAGGCGGCATTTCGGGCATGCCGGGCCGACGCTGTTGCGGGCCGCGACTGAACCGTGCGTGCGACGACTGGCGCTCGCTCTTCGACGCCTGCATGAAGCGCGCGATCTCGTTGTTGAAGTGGCCGCGCTCGTCGAAGAGCGGCGTGAGTCCCGCGTCGGGGTAAAGAAATGCCGCGCGCAAGGGCACGGGTCGCGCGCCGGGTCGCGGGATGATTCGGCAGGGGTGGCCGCGCACTTCCGCAATCCAGTCGGCGAACTCTTCCGCGCGCCCCACGGTCGCGGAGAGCAGGAGCATACGCACGCGCGGGGGCGTGAGCAGGATGGCCTCCTCCCAGACGTGGCCGCGCTCCTCGTCCGCGAGGTAATGCGCTTCGTCTAAGACGACGAGGTCGGCTTCAAGCTGCCCGCCGCCGCGCAGAGCGTCGAAGAGCTGGTTTCGATAGACCTCGGTCGTGCCGACGACGAGCGGCGCGTCGGACTTCTCCTTGCGGTCGCCCGTGAGTATGCCTACGCGTTCCGAGCCGAACTCGTCGCTGAACTCGTGATACTTCGAGTTGGTAAGAGCCTTGAGAGGACTCGTGTACCAAGCGCGCTTGCCCTCCGCGAGAAGACGCCGAATCTCTTCGCGCGCGATCCAAGTCTTGCCGCTGCCCGTCGGCGCTGTGACGAGAACGTCCTCGCGCTCAAGCGCGGCGAGCGCGTCGAGTTGGAACGGGTCGGGTTTGAAGACTGAAGGCTCGGGTGCGCCGATGCCTTCGAGCAGCTCGCGCAAGGGACGCGTGCGCGCCTGCCGGCTCGCTACGCGCGAGGCGTTTTCGGCGGCTGACGCGGACGCCTGCGGCGTCGTGCGGCGCGGGCCGTCGGACGTTCGGCGCTCAGGCGCGCGGTCGCCGTCACGACCGCGCTCTGCGTCGCGCACGGCGTCCTGCTGCCGAGTGTCGGGGCGGCGCGTCGAGCTGCGCTGCCGGGTTCGATTGCCTTTGCGTGGACGGGCCATAGCGAGATTTTAACGCACGTTCGGAGTTCGCGCTTGGATGAATAGGTCAGAAACGCGAGCGTCAGCGAGCGTGTCTCAACGGGCATAACACGCTCGCTGACGCTCGCGTTTCTGCTATGAGCACTTAAACGGTGCTCACTCTGAACCGAACTTTGTGAAAAGCGCCCGCGTAATGGTAACTTTTGTGTGTATTTCGCAACGCCCGAAGCACAATAGGCGTCTAAGACTTTTGGGTTTGCGGCGCGTTTCGGGCTAGGCCGCGCCGGATTTCAAGGTATGACAGAGCTTTTCGACAGATTCGAGATTAACCGCGTGCCGCGATGGCCTTTGATGTCGCGGCTGCTCGCGCTTTCGGTCGTGCTGCACGGGATTTTTCTCGTGGCGATCATCTACGTGCCGACGCTCCGCAGCATGCTCTACATGGCAGGCTCGGTCTCAGGGCTGAAGCTCGTCAGCGAGGACTACGACAAGACGCTCATAGGCCAGCGCGCGACCATCATCAAGTTTGAGCCGCACGAGAAGCTCGTCTACCCGCCCGACTACTTCGGCACGCCCGCCGTCGAAGAGACGACGCTGCTCGACCAGACGACGTTCGTGCAACAGTACACGCCCCCGCCGCCCATAGTGACTTACGGGCCTCGGCGCACGAGAACGCCGAGGGCAGTGGCCGTCCCTGAGCCAAGCCCTTCGCCCGAAGTCGCCGCAGCCGACGCGAGTCCGACGCCCGCCGCTTCACCCACGCCCGACGAGGCGCAGAGGCAGGCCGAGGCCGAGATGGACAAGGTCGCGAAGGAGGCCGGCATCGAACGCCCGCCCGGCAACATCAACACGAAGCCTTTCGAGGACGTTGCGTTGAAGGGCAAGGAGCTGATTGACGAGGGCAAGCTCGACCTGAAGAACAGCACGATTGACCTGACGGCTACCGCCGAGCGCAATGAGGACGGCACGCTCAAAGACGAGACCGTGAAGATTGACGGCGTGGTGGACAACGAGAGTCTGGCTCTGCTCTCGCAACAGCTCGTCACCGCGCTCAGCCAGAGCAGAGTCCTCGTCGTCCTCAAGGGCGCGAAGGATGTCCGCATCGGCCTCAAGCTCGACGGGGAGACGGTCTCCATCAAAGTCCTGAGCGAGCTTCTGAGCGAGGACGACGCGACGAAGACCGCGACGGGCTGCGCCGCGCTCGTCGCGCTGGGCCGGATGGCGAAGAAGGGCACGAACGAGGGCGAGCTTTACAACAACCTGAAGTTCAGCAACGAGGGCAAACAGTTTACAATGTCCTTCGAGATGCCGAAGGAAGCCGCCGGCAAGATGATCGCAGACATGCTCGCGAAGAAAGCCGCGAAGGATAAAGCGGCGAAGGACGCGGCAGCGGCGCAGAACAAGAGCTAAGGGGTGAAGAGTTGGTGAGACGTAAAGAACGAACAATGTGGGCGCAACTTTTAGGCTTCGTATTCTCCGCGCGTGAAGGGGCGGCTCAGGCGCGTCACGAGCACACGCGCACGCTCGCGCGCTTCGCCGTGCTGGGCGCGTTCGTCTTCGGACTGCTGCCCGCTTCCGTCACGAGCCTCGCGCAAGCGCAGAAGGCAGGCGCGTCGGGCGGCGCGGGCGTGAAGAAGACCGCGAAGACCGGGGGCGTGAAGTCTGATACCCCGAAGACTGCAAGCTCGAAACCCGAAAGCGCAAAGACCGAAAGCGCGAAAGTTGACATCGGCCCGATACGCGCCTTCATCGCACGCTCAAAGACGCTCCACGACGAGGGCAAGCTCGACCTCTCGAAGCCGCAGACCATCACGGTCGAGGGCGACCGCCAAGCGGACGGCACGCTCACGAACGTCCAGATAACGGGCGAGTCCGCGGCCAGCCCGGAGTTTCGTCGCGTGGCGGACGACTTCGTCGCGTCCGTCAACCAGAGCCACGCGCTCAAGTTCCTCGACGAAGTCTCGCGCATGCGTATGGTCTTCACGCTCGACGGCGAGCGCTTCAAGGCCGAGACGGCGTCCGACACGCCTTCCGCCGAGCGCGCCGACTCGATGGCGCGCGGCTACCGCATGATGCTCAACTTCGCGCGCATGGCGAAGCGCGGCACGGACGACGCGGCCCTCATGTCCGGCATGAAAATCTCTTCGAGCGGCAAACAGCTCGTCATGAATCTCGACATGCCGCGCGAGCAGATGGGCAACATCCTCCTCCGACAGATAACACCCAACTAATACAGGAGGCAGGAGCAGGAAGCAGTCGGCAGGGAGGCGATGGCTGCCTCCTGCTCCTGCCGTCTGCTACCTTGCTTGCGCCCCCTCCGCCGCTCAAATACAATCGCACGTTGAAATAATCTCGTGACACCGTATTTGTAGAGGCAGGGCTTGTCCCTGCCCGCGTGTGTCGCGACACGGATGGGCAGTGACAAGCCCTGCCCTTACAAGGTTAAAGACAATGATTGATAAATTTCTGACCAAAGTTTTCGGCAGCAGCAACCAAAGATATTTGAAGGGACTGTTGCCCGCAGTCGAGCGCATCAACGCGCTTGAGTCGAGCGTGAAGATACTCTCCGACGACGAGATGCGCGCGCGCATCGTTGAGCTTCGCGAGCAGGTCGTGCGCGAGATCGGCGACATCAAAGGCAAGGACGAGGACGCGCGCAAAGAGCGCAAGCGTCGCACGCAGGAAGCGCTCGACGAAATACTGCCCGAAGTCTTCGCGCTCACGCGCGAGGCCAGCGTGCGCTCGACGGGGATGCGCCACTTCGACGTGCAGCTCATCGGCGGCATCGCGCTCCATCAAGGCCGCATCGCCGAGATGCGAACCGGCGAAGGCAAGACGCTCGTCGCGACGCTCCCCGCCACCTTGAACGCCTTGACGGGTCGCGGCGTACACGTCGTCACCGTCAACGATTACCTCGCCACGCGCGACGCCGAATGGATGGGGCGCATCTACAAATTCCTCGGCCTCTCGGTCGGCGCAATCGTCAACGACCTCGACGACTGGGAGCGCAAGGACGCATACGCCGCGGACATCACATACGGCACGAACAACGAGTTCGGCTTCGACTACCTGCGCGACAACATGAAGTTCGACCTCGCCACGTGCGTGCAGCGCGACTACTTCTTCGCCATCGTGGACGAGGTTGACTCGATCCTGATTGACGAAGCGCGCACGCCGCTCATCATCAGCGGCGCGTCGGACGAGGCGACCGACAAGTATTACCTCGCGAACGGCGTCATCCCCAGCCTCAAGCGCGCCGAGCTGAACGCCGAACGCAAGCCCGGCCCCGGCGACTTCCTCCTCGACGAGAAGCAGCACTCGGCGGTGCTTACCGAAGACGGCGTTGACAAGGCCGAGCGACTGCTCGGCGTCGGCAACCTCTACGACCCGTCGAACATGGAGATGCTGCATTGCGTCGAGAACGCTCTGAAGGCGCACACGCTCTACAAGCTCGACCACCACTACGTCGTACAGGACGGGCAGGTCATCATCGTTGACGAATTCACGGGGCGTCTGATGCAGGGACGCCGTTGGTCGGACGGTCTGCATCAGGCGGTCGAGGCCAAAGAGGAGGTGAAGATCGAGCGCGAGAACCAGACGCTCGCCACCATCACCTTGCAGAACTACTTCCGCCTCTACGACAAGCTCGCGGGCATGACCGGCACGGCGGAGACGGAGGCAGCCGAATTCGAGGCGACCTACAAGCTCGAAGTCGCCGCCATCCCTACGAACCAGCCGATGATTCGCAAGGACAACTCCGACGTTATCTATCGCACGCTCCCCGAAAAGTGGGAGGCGGTCGTCGAAGAGATAGTCGAGCTGCACAGGAAGGGCCAGCCCGTCCTCGTCGGCACGGTCTCGGTCGAGAACTCCGAGCTTATCTCGCGCCGGCTCTCGAAGGCGGGCATCCCGCACCGCGACGAGCGCGGCAACATTCTCATCGAGGGCGACGGCACGATCCCCAATTACCACCACGTCCTCAACGCCAAGCACCACGAGCGCGAGGCAGAGATAGTCGCGCAGGCGGGCCGGAAGGGCGCGATAACCATCGCGACGAACATGGCGGGGCGCGGCACGGACATTCTCCTCGGCGGCAACCCGGAATTTCTCGCGCGCGAGCATCTGAAGCTTCAGGAGATTGACCCGGACGAAGCGACCGAAGAGCAATTGGAAGAGGCGATGGCCTACACCAAGAAGTTCGTCGAGAAGGAGCATAAAGAGGTCGTCGCGGCGGGCGGTCTGCACATACTCGGCACCGAGCGCCACGAGTCGCGCCGCATTGACAACCAGCTAAGAGGCCGCGCCGGTCGTCAGGGCGACCCCGGCTCTTCGCGCTTCTTCCTCTCGCTCGAAGACGACCTGATGCGCATATTCGCGGGCGACAAGGTCAAGGCGATCATGCAGCGTCTGGGGATGGAGGACGGCGTCGCCATCGAGTCGAAGA
>DASQLL010000318.1:0-5087 GCA_035630035.1 Pyrinomonadaceae bacterium
AGTTCGACCGCGCGCTCCGAAACGTCCTCGCCGTCATCGAGGAGGCGGGCGGCACGCCCGAAACGTTGGCGCGGCTCGTCGTCTACGTGACCGACAAGCGCGAGTACGCCGCGCGCACGCGCGAGATCGGCGAGCGTTGGCGCGCACTCATGGGGCGACACTACCCAACGATGGCGCTCGTCGAAGTCAAATCGCTGCTCGAAGACCGCGCGAAGGTCGAGATCGAGGGCATAGCCGTTCTTAGTGATAAGTGATGAGTGATGAGTGATGAGTAAAAGCAAACTGCCTTGACTCATCACTCATCACTCATCACTCATCACTCATCACTTGAACATGCTTGAGCCGAAATCATTCCTCTACGAAGTGAGCGAGGAGGGCGTGGCGTGGATCACGCTCAATCGCCCGGAGCGTCTGAACGCGCTGACGTTCGAGGTCTACCGCGAGCTGACCGCGACGTTCGCGGCGTTGCAGGTCGAGCGCGAGGTGCGCGCGGTCGTCATACGCGGAGCGGGGCGCGCGTTCTGTTCGGGCGGCGACGTGCGCGACATCATAGGCGAGCTTCAGGGGCGCGACGCCGAAGGGCTTCTTGAGTTCACGCGGATGACGTGCGAGCTTGTGCGAAACATGCGCGCTCTACGCAAGCCCGTCATCGCTTCTTTGAACGGCACGACCGCGGGCGCGGGCGCGTGCATCGCGCTCGCGTCGGACTTGAGAATCGCGTCGCCAGAGGCGCGCATCGCGTTCCTCTTCGTGAAGGTCGGGCTGTCGGGCGCGGACATGGGCGCGGCGCATCTTCTGCCCCGCCTCGTGGGACTCTCGAAGGCGACCGAGCTGCTCTACACGGGCGACTTCATCACGGCTGAGGAGGCGCACCGCGTCGGCCTCTACAACCGCGTCGTCGCCGCCGAGGAGTTGGAGGCGGAGACGCGCGCGCTTGCCGAACGTCTTGCGCGCGGCCCCATCTTCGCGCTCGCGATGACGAAAGAGATGCTGAACCGCGAGATGGATGTCGCGCTCGACACCGCGCTCGAATGGGAGGCGCAGGCGCAAAGCCTGTGCATGCAGCACCCGGACTACGGCGAGGCTTACCGCGCGTTCGTAGAGAAGCGCGAGCCGCGTTTCAAACGGAGGCAGTCGGACGAAGCATGAGTCGCAGGAAGCTCGCGCGCGCGGCGTTCATGCTCTTGTGCCTCGCGGCATGCGCGGCGGCGCAAGTTGAGAGTCGCGCGCCCTCCGCGCAGGCGAAGCCGCCCGGAGCTTTTCAGAAGGCGGAGCAAACCGGCGCGGTCACGTCCGCCGTCTTCGACTTCGAGCAGAACGGCTTCGCTTATCACATCGCCGCGAACGGCAACGGGCGGAGAACGAAAGGCGACAAGACGCGCCGCTTCAACCTGCGTCTCGACCGCGGAGACCACATCGAGAGCATCTACTTCTCGGAGCATGACGGCGACCTTCTGCTCGCCTGCGGCGTCACGGACGAAGAGTCCGGCATAGGTTTAATCGTGAGGCTCGAACAGCCTTCCATGCGCGCTCTCTGGAGTCGGCAAATCCCTGCCTTCAACACGGGCGAGCCGCTGCGCGCGGGGAGCCGTCTATACGTGACGGGCATCGGTTTTGTCGGCGCGCTCGATATCAAAACGGGCGAGTATGCGTGGAAGCACGAGGGCCTTTACGGGCGCGGGCGCGAAGGCGCATTCAACTCGTTCGTCGCGCCGGAGATGAAGGGCGAAGAGGTTCTGTTCAAAGAGTTGCCGGTCTACAATGTCCCGGCCAAGACCATCGTCGTCAGCAGAAAGACCGGGAATCTCGTCCGCATCGAGTGAGCTTTGGGGGAGAGTGATGCCGCGCGACAACTTCATCGAGGAGACTCCGTTTTTCACGGAAGAGCATGCACGACTCGCGGTCGTCGTGGCGAACTTCGCCGCGCGCGAGGTCGAGCCGCTGGCGCACGCCGAAGAGGACGAGGGCGAGACGGAAGTCTTCTTCCGCGCGATGCTCTCGCTGCTCGTGCAGGCAGACCTTCTGCGCTACTCGGTCGCGCGCGGCGACGCAACGCCCTTGGACGCGCGCTCGCTCTGCATTGTGCGCGAAGCGCTCGCGTATCACTCGCCGCTCGCAGACCTCGCCTTCGTCATGCAGGGCCTCGGCACATACGCCGTGAGCCTCGCCGCCGACGAGCACGTGCGCGACTTCTGGCTTGAGCGCGCGCGCAGCGGCAAGTCAATCGCGGCCTTCGCGCTGACCGAGCCGGAAGCAGGCTCGGACGTGTCCTCCATTCAGACCACGGCCACGCGCGACGGCGACGGCTACTTGATACGCGGTCGCAAGTGCTTCATCTCGAACGCGGGGCTTGCGGACTTCTACACGGTCTTTGCGCGCACGGGCACGCGCTCGGACGGGCGCGCGGAGCTTTCCGCCTTCATCGTCGGCGCGCGCATGCCGGGTTTTCGAGTCCGCGAGCGCACGCGGCTCATCGCGCCGCACCCCATCGGCGAGATCGAGTTCGATGACTTGCGCGTCCCCGCGGAAGACCGCGTCGGCGCGGAGGGCGACGGCTTCAAGTTGGCGATGCGGACGATGGATATGTTCCGCGCAAGCGTCGGCGCAGCCGCTTGCGGCATGGCCCGTCGCGCGCTCGACGAAGCTGTGAGCTACGCCAACACTCGGCGGCAGTTCGGCGCCCAGCTCGCCGCGCACCAACTGATTCAGGAGAAGCTTGCCGTCATGCAGACGGAGTTGGACGCCGCGCGTCTGCTCGTCTACCGCGCCGCGCACCTGAAAGATTACGGCGCGTCGCAGTCCACGCTCACGCGCGCCGCGAGCGAGGCCAAGCTCTACGCGACCGAAGCGGCGCAGCGCGTCATAGACGAGGCCGTGCAGATTCACGGCGGCTACGGCCTCGTCCGCGGCCACGTTGTCGAGCGACTCTACCGCGACGTGCGCGCCCTGCGGATTTACGAAGGCACGTCCGAGATTCAGAAGCTCATCATCGCGCGTGAGCTTTTGAAGGGGTGAGATAGAAACGGAGACAGGATGAAGCTTCAGCCCGATGACACCGAGCCGGATGCGGAGCGCGTGCTCATAGAGATGCTGCGCCGTGCGCCGGTCTGGAAGCGCGCCGAACAACTTTCCGGTCTCATCCACGCGCGCAAGGTTCTCATCCTCGCAGATTTGCGCCGCCGCTATCCTCACGCAAGCGCCGAAGAGATGCATAAGAGATTGGCAGCGCGTCTTCTGCCGCGCGAGGACGTGATTCGTGTCTTCGATTGGGACCCGGAGAAGGAAGGCTACTGAACCGGCCTGATGAATTTATGAAGGACCAGATCGAGCTTCTACTCAGCGTCGTCCGCGTTCTCGACGATTTGCAGATTCCATACATCGTCGTCGGCTCGGTGGCAAGCTCGCTGCAAGGCTTTTCGCGCGCGACAGCGGACGTTGACATCGTGGTTGACCTTCATCTTGAGCAGGCCGCGCCCCTTTTCGCTGCGCTGAAAGAGGAATACTACATTGATGAGAAGGCGATCCGTCGTGCCGTCTCGCTCAGGCGCTCGTTCAACATCATCCACTTCGACTCGCTCTCCAAGATTGACGTTTACGTTCTCAAGGCCGAAGAGTTCAGCCGGCAGGAGCTTGAGAGACGGAGGCTCGAGGTGTTATTGCCCGGCGACGCGACCGGCAAAGTTTACATGGCGACGCCGGAAGACACGGTTCTTTCTAAGCTCCGATGGTATCGTCGCGGTGGCGAAGTTTCCGAAAGGCAACTATCCGATGTGCTGGGCGTACTCAAAGTTCAGGGGGAGAAACTTGACCTCGAACACATGCGCGGGTGGGCCGAACGGCTTGACGTGCGCGACCTGCTGGAGCAGCTACTCAAGGAAGCGGCAATCACTTAAGGCATGAGACTCAACGTCATCGGCGGCGGGCCGGCGGGGCTGTACTTCGCGCTTCTGATGAAGCGCCGCGACGCGTCGCACGAGGTCACGGTGTTCGAGCGCAACCCGCCGGACGCGACGTTCGGTTGGGGCGTGGTCTTTTCGGGCCGCACGCTCTCGAATCTGCGCGAGGCCGACGCCGAATCGCACCGACGCATCACCGAGAGCTTCGAGACTTGGGACAACGTGGACGTTCTCTTGCGCGAGAGCAAAGTCACGGTGCGCGGCAACCACTTCTCCGGCATCTCGCGCCTCCGTTTGCTCAACATACTGCAAGAGCGCTGCGCCGAGCTGGGCGTGGACTTGCGTTTCAACACGGAGGTCGAAGACGTTAAGGCGCTCGCGCGCGACTGCGACCTGCTCGTCGGCGCGGACGGCGTGGGGAGCTTCGTGCGCGAGCGTTACACCGACGCTTTCCGACCGACGCTCGGCGCGGGGCGCAACAAATACATCTGGTACGGGACGCGCCAACTCTTCCACGGCCTGACGCTCACCTTTCGCGAATCCGGCGCGGGCGTCTTCGCGGCGCACTCTTACAAGTTCAGCCGCGACACAAGCACCTTCATCGTCGAGTGCGACGAGGAGACGTGGGATAGCTCCGGGTTCGACGAGATGAGCGACGAAGAGACGCGCGCGCACCTTGCACGCGTGTTCGCCAGAGATTTAGGCGGGCACGAATTGCTGTCGAACAATTCGCGCTGGATAAACTTCCTTCTGGTGAAGAACGAGCGCTGGAGCGCGGGCAACGTCGTGCTGCTCGGCGACGCATTGCACACCGCGCACTTCTCTATCGGGTCGGGCACGAAGCTCGCGCTTGAGGACTCAATCGCGCTCTTCCAATGTTTCGCCGCGGGGATGGACGTGCCGCGCGCGCTCGTTGAGTTTGAGCTATCGCGCAAGCCCGTTATCGAAGCGTACCAGCAGGCCGCGCACGAGAGCCGCATCTGGTTTGAGCAGGCGCGAGACTACGTCCGACTCGACCCTCTCCCCTTCGCCTTCAGCCTGATGACGCGAAGCGGCAAGGTTGACTACGAGCGTTTGCGTCAGCGCGACCCCGCGTTCGTCGAGGCCTACGAGTCACATCTCAGCCGGAGCATTTCGGAAGGCGATTCACAGGATGGACAGGAGGAAAGACAAACGCAGAAGTCAGAACGC
>DASQLL010000319.1:0-2451 GCA_035630035.1 Pyrinomonadaceae bacterium
GGGGAGATGCGAAGGACGCATCGCTCACACGCCGCGTGGCACGGGTGGCTTTGGCTACGACCCCGTCTTCATCCCCGAAGGCCACGAGCAGACCTTCGGCGAGCTGCCCGACGAGATCAAACAAACAATCAGCCACCGCGCCCGCGCCCTCGCGAAGGCCGTCAGCTTTTTGCGCGAGTGGCTTTCGGACGCGCCGCTTGACCGTTGAGCGAACGGGTCTTTAGAATGCTTGAAGATTAGCGACAGAGATTTAAGTCGTGCATCCGAAAGTTAACGGGGCGTAGCGTAGCCTGGTAGCGCGCTCGGTTTGGGACCGAGAGGTCGAGTGTTCAAATCACTCCGCCCCGACTTTTTCTCACCTTCCCGCCTCTCCGGGAGCGTCCGATTTATCGCAACCAACATCAGGACAACCTCGCGCGCTTAAACTACAACTGAGCGATATGCCTGCCGGGTGTTCTTTAAATTGAGGAGACTGAAACGATGAAGATTCGCGTCAACTATCTCGCGCTCGCGGCCTTGCTGCTGGCGACCGCCGTCCCCGCGCTCTCCAACATTGCGCTCCCTAAGGAGGAGAGAGGCAAGCCACGGAACAGCTCCGCGTTCACAACCGCGATGAAGATCGCGACGGACGAGAAGGTTAACGAAGCGCGGCTCGTGATACCGCGCGAAGTCTGGCAACAGATGAAGGCCGGACTCGACGGCGAGGGTTCGCAGAACGCCGCCGTCGCGGGCCGGACGTTTAATCTCGGCGGGACGCAAACCGTCGTGTCGGGCGTCTTCCTTTCGCTCGCGTTCGCGTTCGGCGGCGTGTGGCTCGTGCGCTCGCGCAGGCAGGCGTTGAGGTTCGGGCCTGCCGCGCTCTGCGTTATCGCGCTTGCGCTCTGCGGCGCATTCGCGGGCGCGGCCTACGCCAACGCGGGGCCGCCGCCCGTTGCGCGCTCGCTGACCTCGAAGATTCTGATTGACGACTTGCAATGGTGGGGCGCATACGGGCAGGTCAAGGTCGAGGTCTCCGGCGACGCGGATCGCGTGACGCTCATTCTGCCGAGGACGAAAAAGGAAGAGTCGAAGTAGAGCGCGGGCCAAATCATGCAAGACACAGCAAGCATTGACCTGCTCGCCGTGCGGAGCGGCACGCACGCTTTCGCGCCGCGCTTCGCCGTGCCCTTTTTATGCTTCTGCGTGCTGGCCGCGCTTCTCGTCAGTTGGTGGCCGCTACAGCTCTCGATTGCGACGGTCTTTCTCTTCGCGGGGCCGCACAACTGGATGGAGCTGCGTTTCTTCATCGCGAGCATGCCCGCGCGTTGGGGAAAGTCAAAGCCATTCTACGCGGTCGGACTCGGCGGAGTAGCGTTGTTAACCGTCGGCTATGTGTTGCTGTACGCGCTCGGCCAGTCGTGGTATCTGAGCGATGCCGCGTGGACGGCGGGCGCGGCGACGTGGAACACGGCGTTGCTGCTCTGGCTCTGCGCGCTCGTCTGGCTCCGCGCACGACAATTAAGGCGAGACCGCTCGTGGGTCTTCGCCGTCGGCTTCGCGCTCTGCTCTGCGGCGTGGCTCGCGCCGACGTGGTTCAGCCTCGCTCTTGTCTACCTGCACCCTCTCGTCGCGCTCTGGTTTTTAGACCGCCAGCTCAAACGCACGCGCCCGGACTGGCGCGGTGCATACCATCTCTGTCTCGCCGCGCTCCCCGTCCTGCTCATAACGATGTGGATTCTTCTCGCGCGCGCGCCGAGTCTGCCCGATGCGGATGCTCTGCCGTGGCGCATCACGCAGCACGCGGGCGCGGCGATGTTGACGGGAGTTTCAAGTCACCTTCTCGTCGCGACGCACGTCTTCCTCGAAACGATTCATTACGGCGCGTGGCTCGTGCTTATCCCGCTCGCGGGCCTCGGCCCTCGCGTGTGGAGGATGGACGCGATACCGCTCGCCGTTTCGCGCGTCGGCTGGCCCCGCGCCGTGCGCGCGGCTCTCGTTTTTGGCGCGCTCGTCGTGCTGGTGCTTTGGGTCGGCTTCGGCGTTGACTACGCGACGACGCGCGACCTCTATTTCACCTTCGCGATAGCGCACGTGTTGGCGGAAGCGCCGTTCCTCATCCGACTGCTTTGAACAGTACCGCGAGCGTTAGCGAGCGGGTTTGCGCTGCGACGAGAATCTTTCCTATAAAACTACGACCCGCTCGCTACCGCTCGCGGTACTGTACCGGCGCACGCGCTACGCCGATTCACAAGCTGCTTCAGAAAAGGATGTGACCAGTGCTGATAAAGCAGTACACGGAGGAGGCCCGACGCCGGATGGCATTGCGTGCGTCCGTCGTCGGCGCGTCTGCGCGTTGGCTGTTTGCGGCGGCGCTTGTGAATCTATTTTGCACGCGCGCTTTCGGTTTCGATGTTCCGCCGCCGCCGTCGCTGACCACTTCGGAACCGAGCGAGTTGTGGTACTTCCTACCGC
>DASQLL010000320.1:0-2795 GCA_035630035.1 Pyrinomonadaceae bacterium
CTCTGCGTTCTCTGCGCCTCTGCGGTGAGTCCTAATCGCATTACACTCAACTTCCCCTAAAAGCAAATTCCCCTATTGACCTACAAAAACAGACGGCCAGTGTAAAACTCTGGCCGCCTGTTTGAAGAATCAATTTTTGACGCGCCTACTCGGTCAGCGTTACGTGGATGGCGTCGCGCGTATCGCTCGCGGAGGCGGTTGAAGCGGCCTTCTTCATCTCGTCGCCCTTCGGGGCGCGGTGGCCGTTGTTCTCCGCCTGAGCGGGCTTGTGCTCGCCGACGAAGGTGAGCCAATCGCCCGGAGCCTCGCGCTCGCCCGAAGTTATCTCGAAGAAGGCTTTCTGTATGCGCTCGGTGACGGGGCCGCGGCTGCCGACGCCGACGGGGATGCGGTCAACCGAGCGTATGGGAGTGATCTCGGCGGCGGTGCCTGAGAAGAAAAGCTCGTCGGCGACGTAGAGCGCGGCGCGCTGTATGCTCGACTCGACGAGCGGGATTTCGAGCGCGCGGCAAATCTCGATGACGCTGTCGCGCGTGATGCCGGGCAGTATGGAGGACGCGAGCGGCGGCGTGATGACTTTGCCCTCGTGTATGAGAAAGATGTTCTCGCCTGAGCCTTCGGAGACGTAGCCGCGATCATCAAGTGCGATGCCTTCGGCGTAGCCGTTCGTGATGGCCTCCATCTTGATGAGCTGCGAGTTCATGTAGTTCGCGCCGGCCTTCGCCATCGCGGGCATAGAGTTCGGCGTCAGGCGATTCCACGAAGAGACGCACACGTCAACGCCCTGCTCGATGGCCGCGTCGCCGAGGTACTTGCCCCAGTCCCACGCGCCGATGTAGCAGGCCATAGGGTTCGGGAACGGGTTGACGCCGAACGCGGGACGCTCTTCGTCGAGCGAGCGGAACATGATGGGCCGCACGTAGCACTGTTGCAGGCCGCCGCGCGCGACGAGATGGACGGTGGCGTCGCACAACTCGTCGAGCGTCCACGGATGCTCCATGCGGTAAATCTTGGCCGAGTTCAGAAGGCGCTGTATGTGCTCGCGCAGGCGAAAGACGGCGGGGCCGCGCTTGGTCTTGTAACAGCGTATGCCCTCGAAGACGCTCGAACCGTAGTGCAGAACGTGCGACATCACGTGCACGCGCGCGTCGTCCCACCTGATGAACTCGCCGTTGTGCCAGACCTCGCCGACGATGGTCGGCGTCTTCACGTCCTTCTTCCTCACGTCGTCGTTAAACATAAGTCCTGCTCCTTAACTCTCAGCTACACTGCGGCACACAATTTCACAAATCGTGATTCTCGGTAGCGCGCTGCGAAGGGCGGAATAAAAGTTGGGCGTAAGTTTCCGTTCTCGCTGGATTGCCGCTTGTCGAATTGTTCAGGTAAACGACGATACATTAAATCAAAGGGGCTTTGCAAGGATGGAGCAACTGGGGCAGAATGCGTCGGTCAAGACGATCACAACGACGCTTCAGCGAGACGCTTTCATTCATAGAAACGCGCAACGATTCATGACTTTTCGAGCGAAGGCGCGCGGCGCGGCGACCTACTCAAAGCGGGTGGGCGCGCTTCTGCTTTTGCTGTCGCTCACCGTTTGCAACATGCCGGAAAATAGATCGAAGACAGGCGAATCCGCCACCCCGCGCGCGGCTAACGAACAGCCCGCGGCGAGCGACCCCGCCGCAGTCCATCGCCGCGCCGTCGCGATAGACATGCACGCCGACACGGTGCAGTTCATCGTTGACGAGGGCGCGGACATAAACCTTCGAGTCGCGGGCGTGCAGCTCGACGCCCCGCGCATGCGCGAGGGCGGGCTTGACGCGCAGTTCTTCTCCATCTGGGTCGAGCCGCAGGTTTACGGATTCAAAGGCGAGCGAGCCGTCGCGCGCGCCGACGAGCAGATCGCTGCCATACGCGCGCTCGCCGAGCGTCACCCGGAGACTTGGACGCTCGCCACGACCGCCGCGGACATACGTCGCGCCGCGGACGAAGGAAAGCTCGCCGCGCTCATGGGTCTCGAAGGCGGCTACGCGATTGACGAAAAACTCGAATCGGTCGAGCGTTACTACCGCGCGGGCGTGCGCTACATGTCGCCCGCTTGGAGTTACAGTCTGAGTTGGGCAGGCTCTTCGGGCGACCCGGCAGGCGAGACGCGCGGACTCAACGAGTTCGGTCGGCGCGTCGTCGGCGAGATGAACCGGCTCGGCATGATGGTTGACGTGTCGCACGTCTCCGACAAAACCTTCTGGGACATCGTAGAGACTTCCACGAAGCCTATCATCGCCACGCACTCGAACTGTCGCGCCATCGCGAACGTCGCGCGCAACCTCACGGACGAACAGATTCGCGCCGTCGCGAAGTCGGGCGGAGTCGTCTGCGTCGTCTTCTATCCCGGCTTCGTCGAGCCGGGCTGGAACGAGAAGAAGGACGCGCTCGACAGGGACATCGCGCCGCTCGTACAGGAGGCGGGCCGTAAGGCCGTGGGGCGCGGCTCGGCGAGGCGCATCGCGCGCGACCGTGTGCGCGAGCGCGAGTACGCCGCGCGCCTCGCGCACGTGCCGCTCGCGCGCGTCGTTGACCACATTGACCACATCGTCCGGCTCGTAGGCATCGAGCACGTCGGCGTCGGCTCGGACTTCGACGGCATACAGGCCACGCCGCGCGGCCTCTCTTCGGTCGCAGACCTTCCGAACCTGACGTTGGAACTGATGCGGCGCGGCTATACGGAGGAGGACGTTGTGAAGATTCTCGGCGGCAACGTCCTGCGTGTGATGGAGGAGGTTGAGAGGAAATGA
>DASQLL010000321.1:0-4259 GCA_035630035.1 Pyrinomonadaceae bacterium
CGAGGATGGCCTCCGGCTGCTTGGTTTCAGTGGCCCGCCGTCCCCTTCCTGAGTAGACGAAACGGCCTAAGCAGGTAGTAGACGAAAGTCAGGCTGGGGGGAAGCTGAAGCGCGTTGAGGTCGCCGTCCGTCGGTTTGAAGATGAATCGGAAATATAGAAGCTTCTCGCGCAGGCGACGCCGCGCGCGAAGGTTGAAAGCCACGCTCTCTAAAAGTCCGGCAGGCTCGTAATTCTCGCCGCCGAACAACCTCGCGACGACTGTCGAAGACAGATGGGCGGCGGCCTTATCGTCAAAGGTCTGTTTACGAATGTCGTCAGGGAGCGGCGCGGTCAAAAGCCCGCCCGCGAGCCGCAGACCTAGATGCAGCATTCGCTCAACGTGCGCGTCCCGTGCGTGCCGGAGGACGTAGGGCCAGTCGAGTTGCTTGTGAGAGCCTACAAGTTCGGCCACGTCGCAAATCCATGCTATCCGCTCCCACAAATGTTTCGTCCCATGCACGCAGAGCGCGATCAGCAAATCCTCCGGCGAAAGAGTCTTCACCTCGCCGCCGTTTAGAGCAACCTTGACCGCTCGCTCCCAAACACGCTCGACAACGGGGACGGAGGCGAACTGTTGCGATGCGACCTCCCAATGAACCTCGACGATCAGCTTACCCTCGTCGCGCGTGAAGGCCATGTTGTGCTGTGTGCGTAGAAGAATCTCTTCCTGCGACCGCGACATGTCGCCCGCCAATCTGAAGCCGAGCGTGTAGAGAATGTCGCGTGCGCGCCGCACATCACGCTTGCGGACGATTATGTCCAGATCAATGAAGCGACGGAGCGAAATGTCGCCGTAGGCCGCGGCGGCGAGCGCAGGCCCTTTGTATGCGAGCGTCGAAATGCCTTCAGCCTCAAACAGCTTGACGATTCTCGTCAGCTCGCCGGTGAGGAGCATGTTGCGCGTCGCGTTCTCGCGAAACTTCGCGCTCAGTTTTTTTTGGAAGTCCGGCGGCAATAGCTCCCGCGCGTTCGCGTTGAGCTGACGATAGAGAAGCGGAAGCACCGCATGACGTTGGGCCAAAAGAAAAAGGTAATCCCAATCAAGCACACCCGCTGCTAAAGCCTTGACGCGCTCCGCCGACTCTTCGCCGACTTTCGTGCGCGCGCACAAAAGCAGAAGCTCGTTCTCGGCACGCGCCGGGACTGAAGACATAAGCTCGGAATCTTCGGAGTGGGTATCCATCAAAAAATCGCCCGCGTTGATCGCGCGGGTCGTAGAGGAAAGCTCATTGCGTCGCGTGCGACCGTACGCTCGCTCAGCTAACTTTTACTGCGTAGCCGAGGCCGTCTCCGAAAGGAAGAATCACCGAGAGGAGCTGCGGGTGGCGCACGAAGATTTGGTTGAATTCGCGGAGCGCCTGCGTCGAGGCTGTCTGTTCGGGCGCGCGAATCTCGCCGGCCACCTGACCGCCCCACAAAAGATTGTCTGCGATAACCACTCCGCCCGTCCGCAGTAGCGGCAACGAAAGCTCAAGATATTGCGCGTACTCCTCTTTCACTGCGTCGAGAAAGATGATGTCGAAAGTCTCGCTCAAAGTAGGCAGGACATCGAGCGCCCGACCGCGCTCGATGCGTACTCGCTCGCGCAAGCCCGCGCGCGTGAGATAATCTTCGCTGCGCGCGATCATATCGTCGCTCAACTCGATTGTGACCACCTCGCCGCGGGCGGGCAGCGCGCGCGCAAGATGTATGACCGAATAGCCGATTGCCATGCCGATTTCGAGGACGCGCCTCGCGCCGATGCTCCGCGCAGTTATCTCAAGGAAGCGCGCAACCTCGCGGTCGGCGATTGGGACTCGATGCTCTGCCGCGTACTCTTCCATCTCCGCGAGCAGCCCCGTGTTCGAGGGCGTGAGACGTTCGAGGTATTCGGCCTGTTCGCGTCGGAGTATCGCGTCAATGTTTGCCTTCATTTTATTCCCAACCACCTTCCGAAGGGCGTCTTCCGCCAACGCATGCAATGACTTCTTAGACGAACCAACTCACTATCGTAAATCGCTCTCCCGACGTGACGGGGGTCACTTGATGAAACAGCTCGGATCGAAACGCGACAAGCAGCCCCTCCCTTCCCCTTACCGGAATCCCTATGCGCTCGCAACGCGGATCGTTCAGTAATCCGTAGAGAGCAAGCGACCCGCCGGCGTAGTCGCCCGAATCCTCGCCCGCCGCTTCGTTGCTGAGAAAAATCACGGCGGAGACCGTTCTACGCCTAACCGAATCGGGAGTGCTTTCATTGTCCGATTGGTCTCGGTGCGGCTCGAAAAAGTCCCCCGGCTTGTATATGAGAAACGACGGCGTCTGACAATCGTTAAGTACCACGTTGAAGCGATGACGCAAAAGCGGGAGCAGTCCCATCAACTTTTCTTTGACGAATGCGCTCGTCCGGGGAGTAACCTCAACCGACAGCGCGCGCCGCGCCCTTTCGTCAAGAACCTTCTCCCGGCTTCTGCGGTAAACCGTCGCGGGGGCATGTTTACCTGCGCGCATTTCGTCTCTCAGTCTCTCACAAGTCAGGGGGTCGAGAAAAAGCTCTTGCATGTAAAGTCCGGGGAGAGTTTTTTGTTTTGGAGTCAGCATAGTTGAGAACGAAATTTTTATTTCAAACGTCGGAATCCTCCTGCGCCTCGTCCGAGCCGACAGCGACGTAGCGGCGAGCGAGACCAAGCTCGCGCAGCTTGTGCTGGAGCGACTGCCTGTGCATGCCGAGGACTGCGGCGGCGCGCGTGACGTTCCCGCCGGACTCTTCGAGACAGCGCGCGATGTAGCGACGCTCGAACTCGCGCCTGTCCTCGCGGAAGTCAGACGTGAACGGCACAGCGAGATGAGTCCCGTCGGCCACGGGCGCGCTCTCGTCCTTCGGGGCGCGACTCGCGCCGCCGCCGATCTCTTCCGGCAAGTCTTTCGCCGTTACCTCATCGCCCTCCGCGAGAATCATCGCGCGCTCGACGGCGTTGCGAAGCTCGCGCACGTTCCCCGGCCAGTCGTGCTCGACGAGCCGGCGCAACGCGGACGGAGCGAGCGTGCGCGCGGGGAGACCGTATCGCTCGGCGGCTTGTCGCGCGAACGTCTCGGCGAGCGCGGGGATGTCCTCTCGCCTCTCGCGCAGCGGCGCGATCTCGACGGTCACGACTTGCAGCCTGTAGAAGAGGTCTGCGCGGAAGCTCCCCTTCTCGATATCCTGTTCGAGCGGACGGTGCGTCGCGCTCACGATGCGAACGTCCACGGGGATTGACTCCGACCCGCCGAGGCGTTCGATGCGACGCTCTTCGAGCGCGCGCAAAAGCTTGGCCTGCACCGTCGCGCTCATGTCGCCTATCTCGTCGAGGAAGAGCGTGCCGCCGTCGGCCTGCTCGAATTTGCCGCGCCTGCGCGCCGCGGCGCCCGTGAACGCGCCCTTCTCGTGGCCGAACAGCTCCGACTCGATAAGCTCCGAAGGGAGCGCGGCGCAGTTGACCGCGACGAACGCGCCGCGACGACGTACGGAGCTGCGCTCGTGCAATTCGCGCGCGACCAACTCCTTGCCCGTCCCCGACTCTCCGCGCACGAGCACGGTCGCGTCCGTCTCGGCTACCTTCTCGATCATCGCGCGCACGCGCTGCATCGCTTCGGAATTTCCGAGTATCGCGCCGCGCTGCGCGCCTTCGATCTCGATGCGCTTTCGTAGCGTCTGGTTCTCGCGTCGCAGCCTAATCGTTTCGAGGGCGTTCTTGACGACGAGGCGAAGCTCGTCAACCTCGAAAGGCTTCGAGAGGAAGTCATACGCGCCCGCCTTTATCGCTTCGACGGCCATGCGCTCCGAGCCGTAGGCCGTGAGCATGATGACGAGCGGCGACTTATCATCGCCCGCGCCCGCAAGCTCGCTCAAAAGCTCCAGCCCGCTTATGCCCGGAAGGTTCACGTCGAGCAGCATCAGGTCGGGCGCGCGAGAATTGATGATTGTTCGCGCGTCCTCCGCGCTGCCCGCCTCCGCGATGTCGTAATCGCTGACGCTGAGGGCGCGACGTATGCCGTAACGCGCGGCCTCTTCGTCGTCAACTACGAGCAGACGCCATTTCTCATTCCTGTTTTTTTCGGTAATCATAGTGTCCATGCTTCAACGAAAGGCGTACCACTCTCCGAGCCGGAAGAATTAACATGGATGGACAGGATGAGCAGGATAAGGCAATTTCAAATCTCAAATCTCAAATCTCAAATCTCAAATCTCAAATCTCAAATCTTT
>DASQLL010000322.1:0-3432 GCA_035630035.1 Pyrinomonadaceae bacterium
AGAAGAAGAGAATGATGCCTGTGATGCGTTGAACCGTGTAGAACCAGTTGCGCGGGTAAGGGTAGTGCAGGTTGTTGGGCCGCATCTCCCACGTGATGAACAGGCCGTAGAGCGCGTGGTAGAGGAGCGGGATGAAGATGAAAGTTATCTCGACGAACAGGATGTAGGGGATGGCCTGCAAGTCTTCAACCGCGTCGTTGAAATGGCGCGCGCCCATGGTCGGATGCGAGGCCTTCGAGTTCGTGTAAAGGTGCTCCAGAAGGAAAGCGCCCAGCGGGACGATGCCGGTCAACTGGTGCAGCTTCCTGAGAACGAACGTTCTGCTCAGACGGACGGCCATGTCGGAAATATCTCTCCTTCGCCGGGCGCGCGGACTATCGCGCTTAGCGTTTCCCCGGCAGGCAGGTGTGGCGCAACGAGCGGCGCGAAAACTTTAAGACTGTGTTGGACGGCCATGATTATAACGACGCGAGACGGAAAAGCAATCGCACGCCGACCGCGGCCTGAGCGACTAAAGAAAGCCCAGCCACCACAGCGCCGCCGCCAACATTAACGCAAGCGGCAACAGCACCGCCCCGATCACGCCCGCGAAAACTACGACGCCCGCAAACGACCACGCGGCGAAGCTCAACCTGTCCGCGCTCGAAGCCTCGGCGTGCGTCTCCGACAGGCGAAGCTCCTCCCTCATGTCGCCGACCTTCGCGGCGAGCAGCTCGTCGTCGAACCGTTGGCGATACAGATTCCGGCTTCTGCGTCCGCGGACGAAGGCGCGGAAGACGCCGCGCGGGCAGATGACGAGACCGATGGCGAGCGCTTCGAGGTCGAGCAGCAGCGCAGGGTAATGGTTCGCGCATCCCGTCGCGATTTCCCACGCGCCGATCTCCGCCTCGCCGCGCCACGTCGTAGGGTATTCGGTCAGGACGTGGTGCAGGTCGTGGTACTTGACGGCGCGGACGCGCGCCTTCGTGTTCGGGAACCAGATGGGGAATGGGCCGGCCTTCATCTTCACCCACGCCTCGCCGTAGCCGCCGTCTTTGAAATTGTTGATCTCAAAGTAAAGCGCGCGCGCCTCGCGAAGCGTCATCTCAGGGCCGTAAATCATAAAAGCCGTGAATGGTAAATGGTAAATCGTGAATGGTTAATCGTAAATCGTGATTGAGCGGCTTCGACCGTGAAATGTGATTCTCAAGGCTCGATATCGAAACTGCTTTTTCGATTTACCATTCACCATTTACCATTCACGGCTTTTAAGTGTAGACCCGTCGGCTTATAAGGTAAAATGAAAAATGTTGAATAGAAATCTGAGAAGTTCTTATAGCTAACGGTGCAGATAGAAACGCTCAAAATTTTCTGTGACCTCGTGGAGACGCGCAGTTTTTCTCAGGCGGCGGAGCGCAACTTCGTCACGCAGTCGGCGGTGAGCCAACAGGTGCGCGTCCTCGAAACGAGGTTCAAGCGCCGTCTGCTTGAGCGCGTTCGGGGACGCCGCGAGCTTCATCTGACGCAGGCGGGCGAGGCTTTCTACGAAGCGAGCCGCGTGGTGCTACAAGCTTACGCGGGACTCGAAGAGAGCATGCGCTTTCAGGAGGGCACAGTCGGCGGGACTGTTCGCGTCGCGACCGTCTACAGCGTCGGCCTGCACGAGTTGCCGCCCGTCGTGCGCGAGTTCATGGCGCTCTACCCGCGCGCGAAGATTGACCTTGAGTACAGCCGGACGACGCGCGTCGTGCGCGACGTTCTCGGCGGCGCGGTTGACCTCGGCGTCGTCGCCTACCCGGAGAAGCGTCGCGGGCTGGAGATCGTGACGCTCGGCGGCGACCGTCTCGACTTCATCTGCCGTCCAGACCACGCGCTCGCGCGGCGTAAGAAACTCGCCGCGTCGGATTTGCAGGGGCAGAGCTTCGTCCTTTTCGAGCGCGACATCCCGACGCGGCGCGCGACCGACCGCATACTCCGCTCGCACGGCGTCACGGTGCAACGCGCGGCGGAGTTCGACAACATCGAGACGATAAAGCGCGCTGTCGAAGTGGGCCTCGGCGTCGCAATCGTCCCGCGCCCTTCCGTCCTCGACGAGCAGCGCAGCGGACAACTCGTCGTCATCCCCTTGGAAGAGCCTGAGTGGCAACGCTCGGTCGGCATCATCTATCGCGGCGACCGCGCGCTCGGCACGGCGGCACGCAAGTTCGTCGAACTATTGCGTCAGCACGGCGGGCCGGTTGTAGACGGAAAAGGGAGACGCGAGCGTAAGAGTAGGAAAGCAGAATAAGTCGAGGATAGATTTAGCGACATTGAGTATGCGAAGGATTCTGGTCATCGGCTCAGGCGGCGCGGGCAAGTCTACCTTCTCGCGCCGCCTGAGTGACGTTCTCGACATCGAGGTCATACACCTCGACAAAGAGCATTGGAAGGCCGGTTGGGTCGAGCCGCCGAAAGATGTTTGGAGAAGTAAAGTCGAGGAGTTGGTAAGCGGCGACGAGTGGATAATGGACGGCAACTTTTCAGGCACGCTCGACTTGAGAATCGCTGCCTGCGACACGGTCGTCTTCCTCGACATGCCCCGCGCGCTCTGCCTTTGGCGCGTGGTGAAGCGCGTGGCGACGTACCGGGGCACGCACAGGCCGGACATGGCCGAGGGTTGCCACGAGAAAGTAGACCTCTCCTTTCTGCTTTGGATTTGGAACTACCCTTCGAGGACGAGGCCGAAGGTACTCGGTTTGATCGAAGAGCATTCGCGAAGTAAACAAATCTTTCATTTGCGCTCGCGCCAAGCTGTAGAGGAATTTCTATCGGAAGAGGCCGCACGCAAAAGAGTGGGAGGCGTCCGCGCTGTCTGAAGAATTAACAAAACTGTCGGCGACGAAACTCGCCGCGTTGATTCGCGGGCGCGCGGTCTCGCCCGTCGAAGTAGTCGAGGCGTACCTGCGCCGCATCAAGCGTGTGAATCCGCGGCTCAACGCGATAGTCACGCTCGCGCCCGACGCGCTCGAACGTGCGCGCGAGGCCGAACGGGCAGTCATGCGTGGCACGAAAGGCAAAATTCTGCTGGGTGTGCCCGTGACGGTTAAAGACACGATTGAAGCGCGCGGCATGACTGCCACTTCAGGGACAAGAGTGCGCGAAGGATACGTGGCAGGTTGGGACGCCGGCGCGGTCGGATTTCTGAAACAGGCGGGCGCGATCATTATCGGAAAGACGAACACGTCAGAGCTTGCGCTCGACTACGCGACGGACAATCCGGTCTTCGGTCGCACGAACAATCCGCACGACCTCGCGCGCACTCCCGGTGGTTCGAGCGGCGGTTGCGCGGCGGCGGTCGCGGCGTGCATGACGCCTTTGAGTCTCGGCAGCGATCTCGTCGGCTCGATTCGCATCCCGGCGCACTTCTGCGGCGTCGCCGGTTTGAAGCCGACAGTGGGACGCGTCCTATACGTC
>DASQLL010000323.1:0-3507 GCA_035630035.1 Pyrinomonadaceae bacterium
CGGCTCTTCGGGGTCGGGCGCGAAGCCCGCCGCGAACACGCATCACCCGCAACGCTCGAACTCTTTCTACGCTTACAAGCCCTTCGCGCACCAGCACGTCCCCGAAATCGAGCAGACGCTGCGGGGCGTCGGCGCGAATGAAAGTTGGACGAACGAGTTGGTTTTTATGACGCACTCGCTGCCCGTCTCGCGCGGCATCTTCGCCTCGATATATGCCGAGTTGAAAGAAGAGAAGCAGTTGACGACGGACGACGTTGCCGCTTTATACAAAGACTACTACCGCGACTCTTTCTTCGTCCGTCTCGTTAAGGGGTCGCCCGACATCAACTGGGTGAAGATGTCGAACTTCTGCGACATAGGATTCGCCGTGCGCGGTCGTCAGGTCGCGGTCTTCAGCGCGATTGATAATCTCGTTAAGGGCGCGGCGGGTCAGGCCGTGCAGAACATGAACCTCATGTTCGGACTCGACGAGAAGGAAGGATTGATGCTAGTCGGCGGGAACCCTTGAAACAGTTCAAAGTTCAAAGTTCAAAGTTCAAAGTTCAAAGCCAGGCACGACTATAAACCTTGAACTTTGAACTTTGAACTTTGAACTTTGAACTTAAAGATGGCGACTCAAAAAACGACTATGGCCTTTGAAGAAATCGCGGCGCGCGAAGAGCAGTTTCAGCTCGCGACGTACAAGAAGTTTCCGTTCGCGCCCGTGCGCGGCCTCGGCTCTTGGGTTGAGACGAGCGAGGGCGTGCGTTACCTCGATCTGTACGGCGGTCACGCCGTCTGCGCGACGGGCCACTGCCACCCGCGCGTGGTCGAGTCGTTGAAGGCGCAGGCCGAAAGGCTTCTCTTCTACTCGAACGTTGTTTACTCGGACGTGCGCGCCGTTGCGGCGGAAAAACTTGTGGCTTGCGCGCCCGACGAAATCACGAAGGCGTTCTTCTGCAACTCCGGCACGGAGGCGAACGAGAACGCGATGCGTATGGCGCGCATGAAGACGGGGCGCGAGAGCGTCATCACCTTCACCGGAAGTTTTCACGGGCGGACGGCGGACGCAATCAGCGCGACATTCTTAGGCAAGTATCGCGAGATAGGCAGGCCGAACGTGCCGGGCCACGTGTGCGCGGAGTTCGGCGACATCGCTTCGGTCGCCGCGCTCGCCGACGAGACGGTGGCCGCAGTGATGCTTGAGCCGATTCAATCAATGGCGGGCGTGCGCGAGGCCGCGCCGGAGTTTTACAGAGAGCTGCGGCGTCTGTGCGACGAGCGCGGAATGCTTCTCATCTTCGACGAGGTGCAGACGGGCGTAGGGCGCACGGGCGAATGGTTTTTCGCGGGGAGCGATGCGGCGGGCGGCGTCGTGCCGGATGTCATCACGCTTGCGAAAGCTCTCGGCAGCGGCGTGCCCGTCGGCGCGTGCCTGACGGCGGAGGGCGTGGCTTCCGCCATCAAAGAGAACGATCTGGGCACGACCTTCGGCGGCGGGATGCTGGCGATGGCGGCGGTCGTGGCGACGCTCGAAGCGATTGAAGAGGACGGGATGATAGCGAACGCGCGTGCCGTCGAGGGATACTTACGCGAAAATCTCGCGGGCGTGCCGGGCATCGCCGGTTTGCGTGGTCGCGGCCTTCTGCTCGGCGTCGAGTTTGAAGAGCCAATCGCGGCGAAGGTGCAGAAGGCTCTGCTCGAACGAGGCATCATCACGGGCACTTCGAGCGACGCGCGCGTGCTGCGATTGCTTCCGCCGCTGTGTCTCACGCGCGAAGAGACGGCCTCGTTCGTCGAAGCACTTCAAGCGTTGATGGAATTGTAGGGGCAGGGATAGGCCCTGCCCCTACAGTCCTGATGAGAAACTTCCTGACAACACAGACTTGATGAGAAACTTTCTGACAACAGCCGACTGGACGCGCGACGAGCTTGAGGGCTTGCTCGACGCGGCGCTGCGTTTCAAGCGCGGCGAAGACACGTCGAAGCCGCTTGCGGGCCGCTCAATCGCGCTCGTCTTCTTCAATCCGAGTTTGCGGACGCGAGCCTCGATGCAGGTGGGCGTGTACGAGCTTGGAGGCAACGCCGTCATACTTGAGCCGGGCGGGACGAGTTGGACGCTTGAGCATCGCGACGGGATAGTGATGGACGGCGACAAGACCGAGCACGTCGCGGAGTTCGTGCGCGTGCTTGCCCGCTACTGCTCAGGCATAGGCGTGCGAACCTTCGCGGCTTTGAAGGATTGGACGGAGGAGAGGCGCGACCCCGTTCTCGCGGCGTTCGCGAAATACTCGGACGTGCCGGTCATCAACCTTGAGTCGGCGATGCAACACCCCTGTCAGTCGCTCGCGGACATGCTGACCGTGCGCGAGAAATTGGGCGAGGGGCGCAAGCGCGTTTTGATGACGTGGGCTTGGCACCCGAAGCCCCTGCCGATGGCCGTGCCGAACAGCTTCGCGCTCGCGGCGGCGCAGATGGGACACGACCTGACGATAGCGCACCCGCCCGGCTACGAGCTTGACGACGCGCTCTTGGGCGAGATCAACAACCGAGCCTTCGACGCGGGTGCGACCGTGCGCGTGACGCACGACGTTGAAGAGGCGTTCGACGGCGCGCAGGTCGTCTACGCGAAGAGCTGGGGGAGCAAAATGTTCTACGGCGCACCGGAGGACGACATCGAGGAGCGCGCGCCGTACCGCAAGGATTGGATCGTTGACGCGGCGAAGATGGCGCGCACCAACAACGCAGTCTTCATGCACTGCCTGCCCGTGCGGCGCAACTGCATCGTCACGGACGAGGTGATTGACTCGCCCGCCTCTGTCGTCGTTGACGAGGCCGAGAATCGTCTGCACGCGCAGAAAGCGATCTTGACCAATCTTCTGTCGCGTGCGTGATGAAGAGAGGTAGATTCACAGGATGGACAGGATGAAAGACAAACGATGAAGTCAGAACGATGAACGATGAACTGAACTGCTTTTCTCTTTCATTCCGCGTTCTGCGTTCTGACTTCATCGTTTCTTCCTCATCCTGTCCATCCTGTGAATCGTCTTGACGGAGGCAAAAGCTGATGAGTAAAGAGCGGCTTGATCTGTTGCGCGAAGCGCTGCCGTACATCCAGCGTTTTAAGGGCAAGACTTTCGTCATCAAGTTTTCGGGGAAGGTGACGGAGGATCACGAGAACCTCGTCAGCCTCGCCGAAGAGCTTGCGCTGCTCTATCAGGTCGGCATACGCGTGTGCGTCGTGCACGGCGGCGGGAAGCAGTTGACCGATCTGGCCGCACTGCTCGGCGTCGAGCAGACGATCATTGACGGACGGCGCGTGACGGACGACGCGACGCTCGACATGGCGAAGATGATCTTCGCCGGGAAGATAAACATAGACATCCTCGCCGCGCTCCGCCAGCGCGGGGTGCGCGCCGTCGGGCTCTCGGGCGTGGACGGCAACATCGTCGCCGCCGAGCGCCGCCCGCCCGGCGACGTGCTCAACCGCGCGACGGGCGAGCGCAAGCATGTGGACTTCGGCCACGT
>DASQLL010000324.1:0-2060 GCA_035630035.1 Pyrinomonadaceae bacterium
ACGGCGTCGAGGAGGCGCTCGACGGTCTTGCGGCCGTACTTGAACTCGTACTCGCCCATGCGCCCCGCGTGCGCCGAGACGGTCTCGACCATCCGGCGGTTGGTCTTCGAGAAGTAGGCGTTATTTTTGAAGAAGTCCACGTGGCCGAGGACGTGCGCCATGACGAGCTTGTTCTGGATGGGGCTGTTGGTTTCGAGAAGGAAGCCGTATGAGGGGTTCGTGTTGATGACGACCTCGTAAATCTTCGAGAGGCCGAAGTCGTACATCGTCTTCATTCGGTGGTAAGCCTTGCCGAACGTCCAGTGCGAGTAGCGACCGGGCAGAGCGTAAGAGCCTACCTCGTACATGACGGTCGCGGGCACGACCTCGAAGCGCGTCGGGAAGGGGTCGAGGCCGAAGCGGCGTGCCACGTCCCAAATCTGCTCAAGAGACTTCTCCAGTTCCTTGATCTCGCGGTCTTCCATGCAGCCATTGTCCGTCCGGGACGAGGAGCGTCGCAAGTCTTTTTCGTCGCGGGTCAGGATGCGAGCCGCGAGACTTGGTGCGAGTGGCGCGGTAAATTCACTTGTTCGACGCGCCGCGGAGCGTTTTGATCGCCTCGCGGAAGCTGCCGGCTCGAGGATCGCCCGGATTCATACGCAGGTATTGTTCAAGCTCGTCGGCGGCGCGCGCTTTATCCCCGCGGCGCTCGAAGACTCTCGCCATCTGCTCGTGATAAGCGGCCATCTTCTTGCCGCTCAATTCGTAGGCGTGCTTGAGCGCTTTCTCCGCCTCAGCGAGCGCGAACTCTCGCTCGTCGGCGGCTTTCTTCGACGCCGCGGGATCAATCATCGCGGCGTGGTTGATCAAAGAGGTTGCGCGCTGGAATGGATGTCGCACATCGTTCGGGCTTAGGCGTGCAGCCTCGGCAAATACAGCCGCCGCCACGGCGTGCTTCTTCTGTTGCGAAAGCACCAGCCCGAAAGCGTAATAGACCATGCCCTCTTTCGGATTGACGCGCCGCGCGTGCTCGAACTCGATAATCGCGCCGCCGAGGTCGCCGGCCTTTGCCAGCTCGGAGCCGAGCGCGAAGTGCGCGTCGAAATAGTCGGGGAACATCTGGGTCGCCTCGCGCATGGCCGCGATCCCCTCCTGCGACTTGCCGGCGCGCGTGAGCTTCAAGCCGCGCTCGAAAGCCTGACGAGCCAGCGGCGGAACGTTTTGCGCGAAGGTCACTTGTCCGGGCTGAATGCGCGCGCCGGGTCTCGGCGTGAGAGTGATCTCGACGGTGCGGCTCTCGCCGGGCGTGTTCTCGTCTATTGAGCGCACGAACTGAACCGACTCGCTAGTGGGGTTGTGGTCGGGCGTGTTGATGATGACGGTGTAACTGCTTTCGAGCAGATTGCCGAAGAAGAAATCGCCCTCGTTGTTGGTGACGGTTTGGCCGATGGGCGTGCCGTTGCCGGTCTGAAGCTCGACAAGGACGCGGGGCATGCTGACGCCCGATGAGTTCCGCACTTTGCCGCGGATGCTGTGCCCGCTCTGCGCGTGCGTGGCGGCTGGCAATAGCAAGAACAGGATGACGAGCGCGGCGAGCCTGAATTTAGCTTTAGACATTGGTTGCTAGTCCTCCGGCAGCATGCTTAGGCGCCTCCGGGCGGCGATAAATATGTGATCTGTATGTGCCGGCAAGAGGCCGAGGAGACAGCTTCCCGGTAAGCTTAAACTCGATGCCGCCGGAGCACAAATTAAAAAGCGGTGAAGCCTCCGGGGAAGCTTCACCGCTATCAAAGAGTCCGGCCCTTCACGAACCGCTTTAGAAGCGGAACTTGACGGCGAACTGGAAGGCGCGCGGGCCGCCCGTGCCGAAGACGCTGTTGGTGCGCTGCGATGGGCGGAGGAACGTGATATCGCTTTCCGCTATTCCCTCGTCCTCGAGGACGAGGTTATTCACGCCGGTCAGGTTAGCCACGTTGAAGAGGTTGAAGACCTCGCCGATCAGGTCGAGCTTGACCGTCTCGGTGAAGCTGAACGTCTTCGTCACGCGCAGGTCCTGCGAGATGAGCGAGTCGCCGCCAATC
>DASQLL010000325.1:0-10470 GCA_035630035.1 Pyrinomonadaceae bacterium
GCCGTCGCCGCGGCTGGGGTCTACGACGAGCGCCGCGCCTTCCTCTTGGAAGAAATACAACTTTTGCGAGTTGAAGAGACTCGTCGCCCGTTGTTCCGAAGTCTGCCGGGAGCGGCGCGGCTGCGTGGCAGGGTCGGGCGCGTTGGCAAGCTCAAGCAGTTGCTTCTCGGTGTCGCGCGTGGCTTGCGGCTCGAAGTGCGCCTTCGGCTCGCGCACCGCGCCGTTGAGAACGATCTTGCCGCGCAGTTGACCTCTATATTTTTCCAGCTCCTGCTCGTTCTTCGCTTCAACGTAGACCACTTCGGCGACGAGCGGCCCGCCCGTCGAGGGCGACCAAGCCTTCGGGTATGCGACGAGCGGCATCACCTGCGGCTCTACGACCTCTGCCGAGAAGCTTTTCAAAGCCCACCCGCGACCGAACGGCCCCCACGCTTCGAGGCGCGCGTTCTGTAAGCCCCACTTCGTCAGCTCGTCGCGCGTCCACTCGTTCGCGCGCTTCATGCCGGGCGAGCCGGTGAGTCGCGGCCCGATAACGTTCGTCAGGTAGCTCAAGGTCTCCATAACTTTCGAGCGATTCATCCCCTCATCTTTAATGCGCTGGACGGGATCGTTCGGGTCGGGCGTGGGCGTGGCCTGCGCGCCTGTTTGCATTGACGACGGCTGCGGCGACGGGTTCGGAGTCGGTTGTTGCGCCGACGCGGGAAGGTTTGCGAGAAGCAGAGAGCAGAGCAGAGTGGCCGCTATACGGCGTCTGTGCATGACGGTGGTCTCCTGTTAACAGTTCTTGACGGTCGCGCTGCTGTCCGGCGACGACGGTCTGGACGAGATTCCAAAAGTGTGGACGGAAATTTAAAGCGTCGAGCGGCAAAATACAAATGGAGGCAGTCACTTAGAGTCGGCCCCCGTCCGACGCCGGCTCAATATTCTTGTTGACATCAACGGAACCCTCTTTTATAAGTCAGTATGGTGTGACAGGCTTTTGCAAGCACACTACCCGTCGGTTACAGCCTCGCAAATGTAATCGTCCGAACACATTTAGACCTTTGACGACTATTGTCCGCCGCCCGCCGCCGTCGCCGTGCGATCCGCCCGGACGCTTTTCAGTCTTCTCAGGCCTCATCTATCCCACGCATCCATGTTTCGACACAGTCGCCATGACCCTCAAGCTTCACGTCTATAACGCTTCAGGTTACTCGCGGCGTGGATATGTCACGACGCCCTGGCAACCGATTCAAGAACAGACTGACATTGAGCCCGAACGCATCGCCGTCTTCGACGCCGACGACAAGCCGCTCGATACGCAGGTGCACAGGGTTGACCCCGCCGATCCCTCGCGCGACGTGCTCATCTTCTGGCTCGATAAGAATATTAATCCCGCCCGCGAGCAGTATTCCGGGGTTTCGGCCATCATGACGGTTGGCGAGCGCGTGCGCGAGATGAGCCGCCCGGAGTTGAAATGTGAGCTTGAAGGGCCGGTGGGCGATGAGTACCGCTTGAAGCTGTCCAACGGGCGATTGGCCTTCCAGTTCGAGTTGGCTCCTGCTCCTTGGGGCGACGAGCGCAACTTTTACGCGGGGTCGGCCACATCCGTGCTGCTCGAACCGGAGTGGTCCGAACATCTTTGGACTAAGGAGATGCTCGACGCGTTCGACTGGTTTGAAGAACACGACCTGGAAAAGCGGTGCATGCAGATTGACCGCGTTCGGCTGTCGCTCCCGGCGTGGGCATCGAAGCACGAAGTTGAGTTCAGCCCGATACGCCAGCCCTACAAGCTCCTATCCCACTCCGAAGGCCCGGTGCGCGCGAGCGTCAGCGTCGCCTCCTCGCCGTTCGATTACAAGTATCGCGATCCGCTGCGCGGCGTTGATAGAACGCTGTCGTGCAGGCTCCATCGCGTGATCAGCCTCTATCGCGAGGCGAACTTCGTTGTGGACGAATTGTCCGTCAGAGGCACGCACGACGGCCAGCGCAAAGCGAAGCCCGTCAACCTCTTCTTCAACGCAAGTTACTTCATGCTCATGAACCTGGGTCTGGACGCGAACCCGTCAACGTACTTCAGGATTTGGGACTGGTTCGGAATCTGTGGCGCCTTTGCTCCGAATCCAGCCTTCGGCTTTGCGACCGACGCGCATTGCAGTACAGTAGTCCAAGGCTCCCCGGACTACCCCTACGAAGAACGCATGTACAAAGCCTTCTCCTGGGAGTTGGAGCGCGCCAACGTGGCATCGTGCGTGCACATCTTCTCCCGCTGCGATGCAATGACGATAGAATCTCGCGCGGGCAAGGCGTGGTACGAGTATGTGTATCGGCCCCTCTGGGCAGAGCTTGCCGTCAAGTCACCCTCCCCGGCCTCCGTTTCGAGAAGAAAACAATGACAGACTCGAACGAAAACTTACGCAATTCCGAAACGACCGATACGCCTCCGCTCGTGGGCAAAGATGAGGTGACTCCCGAAGTCATAGCTGAGGCGCTGGGTAGCGACGAGGTTTCGGCGGGCGCCGCCAAGACTATCGCGGACGCCGCGGAACTGGTGGTCGTCAATCTGGATATTGAGGAATTCATCGCGGACAGGTGGAGCCAAATCTCCAATAAGCTCCGCGAGTGTGATGAGTACGCGGTGACGGCGAAGACCTTCGGCAGTAACATGATGTTTCTCAACATGGCGATCCCCCTCGTCAACGGGATAATCCACGTCGGGAGTAGGAGCGAGAGACTGAGCGCAACCACAACGTTGATCGAGGAGCTACGGAAGACCATCGGCTTGTCTTATGATCCGCAAAGGATTCCCGTCATCTCCGCCCTGACGCTGATATATCTTATAGTCAAAGGCTGGTATGGCATTACCAAAGAATTGAAGGCCACACAGACGGTCGAAGCCCCGAAGAAGTTGGATGATATGAAGGAGGTCTGGGAGCGCATGTTGAGCCGGGCGCAACGCCTGTGCAGCGACAGGACAAGTAGATAGGCGAAGCGAATAAAGTCGAAATTTCATCCTGACGGTTGTGTCCTTCGGGGCTTCGAGTGTTTGGGTAACCCAAACTGATCCGTTACTGTTTTTTCCAAATCCTTTAACCCTCACCCGTCGCTTGAGTCAAAGGTTTTTTGCCCTGCGAGCGGGAGTCGCGTCGAAGTCTCGGCCTCTCACTGAAGGAACAGGCGGCTGAGCGTCGCCGGGAGGCGGAGGAGATGAAAGTATTCATCAGTTGGTCGGGCCAGAAGAGCAAAGCCGTGGCGCAGGCGCTCCGCGACTGGCTCCCGGAGGTCTTCGACGCGGTCAAGCCGTGGATGTCCGACTTAGACATCAAGGCCGGCGATCTGTGGCTCAAAGAACTTCGTGAAGAACTGGAGAAGGCGGAGTTCTGTATCATCTGCCTCGACAGCGAGAGCCTGAAATCTGCATGGGTCTTCTTTGAAGTGGGGTTCGCGGCCCGTAATCTAAACACCTCCATCTCCTCATACCTTCTCGACCTCGACCAGATGGACATCAACGCCAGTCCTCTTTCCCCATATCAGGCGAAGCCGGCTACCAAAGACGGAACGTGGAGTTTAGTCAGTGCCATTAACAGTAAGAACGGCGAGTTGTTGAAAGAAGAGCGGCTGAAGAAAAAGTTCGAGCGCGAATGGCCGTCGCTCGAAAAGCGGCTAGCGCTTGAAAAGCTGCTCAGGAACACTCAGGTACTCGCCGAGGCCCAAGGGCCAGAACACCCCAGACTGAGTCTCTTCAATACTCTCTACCTCCCGCGCAAAGGGCACGTGACGCACGACTGGCAATCCATTTATAAGGCCACGGGTATCCCCCACGGAGAGTTGGTCATGCGTGACAATCAGGGCAACGAGTTGCCAGCGCAGGTGGACTTCTTTGGCCCCTCCGACCCGACGCCGCCCACCCTAGCCTTTTCACTGCTCAACGAAATCTCGCCGGTGCAGGAGGATTTTTCGACCCCTTCGACTTATGTGACGTTGGAGAGGGGGCAGCCGACACATTGGGAACAGCATGAGCCGCAGTTGGTAGTGGATGAGTTCGGCGGGCGCGCACGGCGGGTCAGGCTTATCAACAACAGGCTGGAAATCAGCATCGAGCTTCAGCCGGAGCCTTTGAAGGATGGCCGCGACTGGTACTCCGGCGCGGTCACCACGGTGCTGCTCGATGGATGGGAAGTCATGGATGCTTTCAGCGAGTTCCTGAACATGCCTGATGTAGAGAAGAGGTGTATGCAACTCGATAGGCTACAACTCCTGAATACGGAGGGCGAGCCGGTGCGCCACGACGCCTGCAATCTCTACAATAACTGGTACGAACTCATCTCGAAGTCGAGCGGCCCCGTCCGCTCGGTCGTGACCATCGCCTCACAGCCCTTCCACTACAGCCCGGAAGGAGCCAATCAGCTCTACGAATGCAGGCTCTACCGTGTGATCAGCCTGTATAGAGGAGTGAACTACGTCACGGAGGAGTTGAAGGTATGCGGCTCGCCTGTGGCTGAACCCTCTGGCAGCAGTCTTATACGCTTGGGACTCCAGATCCGTTACTTTTCTTACATGGACATGGGGTTCGACCGTGAGGTGGTCATCGGGCAGGAGCATAAATGGTTCGCTGTGGGCAGCAAGTGGGCACCTTTTCAAGGCTATGGGTTCGCCACCGACGCCGATCTGTCGCCGGTGGCGAACCCGCACCCCGAATTCCCGCAGCAGGGACACGAACATAAAACCTTCTCGTGGGAGGCAAGAAACCCACGGGAACCGCTACTATGTCTGCACCTGTTCACGCGCGGCACGACGAGAGAGCCGGAGACACGCAGGGCTTGGGAGGAGGTCATTAGCAAGCCGCTCGTCGCAAGGGTTTCCGAGTGAAGTAGACGGAGGCAGAAACCCCCGGCTAGTGGCGCGCAGCCCCACACGAAAGGCGATGAGCGCGGTTCGCTCTTCCGGCGAGCTTCGATACCTTTGCTCTCCGCGTCAGTGCGCGACGCGCCCCTCGTCCCGCGTGCGGCTCACGGCGACGGGTTGCGCGCCCTGCGGGTGGACTTCTTCCTTGTAGTCGCACTCCTCGCGTGCGCACGAGCGCGTCGTCCCCTTCTTCGTCGTCTTCTCCACGACGAACGGCGCGTTGCACTTCGGGCAAGGCTCGGCGACGGGCTTGTCCCAGAACACCGCGTCGCACTTCGGATACTCCGAGCAGCCGTAGAAGTATTTCCCGCGCTTCGATTTTTTCACGACGATCTCGCCGCGACATCCGGCGCGTGTGCACATCACTCCCGTCGTCTCGCGCTTGATGTACTTGCACACGGGGTAGTTCGCGCACGAAACGAACTCGCCGTAAGGCCCGTGTCGGCGAACGAGTCCCGCGCCGTCAACCGGGCACGTCTCGCCTTCAATTGCTACGGGCGCGGGCGCGACCGCGCCGGTCTTCTTGCTCACGCGGCGTATGTTTTTGCATTCGGGATAGCCCGTGCAGCCGAGGAACGGGCCGAAGCGCCCGCGCTTCATTGCCATGGGCTTGCCGCAAAGCTCACACGTCTCTTCGACCGGCTCGACAGCGCCGTCAACGCCCGCGGAAGCGGAAGCGCCTTCGGCGGCGGGCTTCGCGACCTCGCGCGTCGTTTTGCATTCGGGGTAGTTCGAGCAAGCGAGGAACTGTCCGAAGCGTCCGAGCTTGATGACCATCGGCGAGCCGCAGTTCTCGCACACCTCGTCGGTCGGGATGGCCTGCTGCTTGCGCCCCTTTACGTAGGTCTCGAACTTTTTGAGGTCGAGCGCGAACTTCTCGTAGAACTCCGCGAGCGCGTCCGTCCAAGCGAGCTTGCCTTCTTCGATCTCGTCAAGCTCCTCTTCCATGCGCGCCGTGTACGACTCGTTGAACAGATCGTCGAAGCCGCCTTCGACCAGAAGATCGTTCACGGTCATGCCGAGCGCGGTCGGATGAAAGCGGCTCTCGATGCGCTCGACGTACTCGCGATCCTGAATCGTCGTCATAATCGCCGCGTAGGTCGAAGGCCGTCCGATGCCCTTCTCTTCGAGAGCCTTGACGAGCGTCGCCTCTGTGTAGCGCGGCGGCGGCTCGGTGAAGTGCTGTTCGGGCGCGACGCCGTTGAGCTTCAGATGCTCTCCGCGCTCGACGAGCGGGAGCTTGCGCGCGGCCTCTTCGTCGTCCTCCGCCTTCTCGTCGCGCCCCTCTTCGTAGACTTTGAGGAAGCCGTCGAACTTCAATACGGAGCCGGTGGCGCGGAACAGGAAGCGGCCCGCTTCGATGTCTATGGTCGTCTGGTCGAAGAGCGCGGGGTTCATCTGCGAAGCGACGAAGCGCTGCCAGATGAGGCGATAGAGTCTGAGCGCGTCCTTGTCGAGATACTTCGCCAACGCGTCGGGCGTGCGCGCTACGTCCGTCGGGCGTATGGCCTCGTGCGCGTCCTGCGCGTCCTTCTTCGAGCGGTAGTGTATGGCCTTCTCCGGCAGGTACGCCGGGCCGTACTGCACCACAATGAACTCGCGCGCTTCGGCAAGCGCCGTGTCGGAGACGCGCGTCGAGTCCGTCCTCATATACGTGATGAGGCCGACCGAGCCTTCCGCGCCGATCTCGACGCCTTCGTAGAGCTTCTGCGCGACCATCATCGTCTTCTTCACGGGAAAGCCGAGCTTGCGCGACGCCTCCTGCTGGAGCTTCGACGTGATGAAGGAAGGGACGGGGTTGCGCTTGCGCTCTTTCGTCGCGACTTCGGAGACGACGAACTGCTCGCGCTCGGCCTCGGCGACTATCTCGCGCGCCTGCTCCTCGCCTCCGATGAGGATTTCGGTCTTCTTAACGTCCTGATCGAAGTTGCCGGTCTTGACCGTCTGCTCGCCGATCTTCAGAAGCCGCGCGTCGAACGCGGGCGGCAGCTTCGACGAGAGGTTCGCCGCAATCGTCCAGTATTCGGTCTTGATGAATTTCTCTATCTCGCGCTCGCGCTCGACGACCATGCGGAGCGCGACCGACTGCACGCGGCCCGCGCTCAGGCGTCCGCCGATTGTGCGACACAGCAGCGGCGAGACCTTGTAGCCGACGAGACGGTCGAGAAGGCGTCGGGCCTGCTGCGCGTCAACTAAGTGACGGTCAATCGCCTTCGGCTCCTTGAAAGCCTCCTGCACGGCGCGCTTCGTGATCTCGTTGAACATCACGCGGAAGTGAGGCTTGCGTGGACGCTTCGGCACGATCTCTTCGGCTAGGTGCTGGCAGATGGCCTCGCCCTCTCGGTCGGGGTCGGCTGCGAGGTAGATGGTGTCGGCGTCTTTGGCCGCGCTCTTTAGTTCCGAGAGAATCTTTCGGTTGTTGCGCTTCTTAACGTCGGGGATTACTTCGTAGGTCGGCTCGAAATTGTTCTTCACGTCAACGCCGAGGCCCTTCGAGGGCAAGTCCTTGATGTGGCCGATTGAAGCCATCACGCGGTAGTCCGGCCCAAGATACTTTCCGATAGTCTTCGCCTTCGCGGGCGACTCAACCACGACTAAATTCTTCGCCATTATTCTTCCTTCGTTCAAAAACTTCGTCAAAAAAATGTCGCGCCCGAAGCCCGGGGCGACGCGCGATTCACTGCGCGTGCTATGCCTATCGGAACAGCGCGCGACCCTGTGTTAACCTTTTTCTACTATTCTCTATTTCTCACGGGGATGCAAACCCGGTTGCCACTTAGATGCGGAAGCGGGCCTTTCGGCTCGCTCGCCCGACAGCATTTCGCAGCTTTGTAATCAATGACTTACACCGTCACTCCGCACCCGCTAAACTCATCGGCGCGGGCAGACGTGCAAGAGGTTGACGCCTTCGATTTCTCAACGGCGCGGAGTGATTTTCTGTTTTTCAGACGCATGCACGTATGTTAGTCTGTGCCGACCATATAAGGAGATTTGGCGAGCTTGCACAATCTCATTTTTCCTGTATTCAGCACAGCAGTTAAATCAGATACAACCGCTACGCGCGCGCCGCGTGTGTAGTGGAGTTGCGCGGCCCGTTGCTGCGCCGACGGTTCGGCGCGCGTCGCCGCAAGAAGCGGAAGGCATTTCATGACCGGCAAAAAAGGTTGGGGTTCGACCGTCGCGGGATGGTTCATCGAGCGCGACGAGGACGCGGGCGAGACTCCCGCCACAGACATGAGCGCCGAAGAGGCCGAGGCGATCATCAACGCCGCGAGCGGCACGGCGTCGAGCGAGGCATACGCCAGCCCCTCGCCCACGCAGAACGTCTTTCAGACCGCGCCGCCGCCTGCCACGGGCGGGCAGGTTGACTTCGAGGCCGTGTTCGACGCCGCGGGCGTTGACACCGAAGAGCGCGCACGCGTCGCGCGCACGGTCGAGCTTTTGAAGAGTCTGCCGGCGGGGACGGACGCGGGCGTGAAGAAGCAGATCGTCGAAGCGTCACTCAAGGCGTTCGGCGTTCCGATTGAGAAGATCATCGAGGCGGGCGTCGAAGAGATACAGGCGCTCGACGGCTACATACGCAACGGCGCGGCGGACAACGAGAAGCTGATGCAGGAATCGGACGCGCGTATCAAGCAGTACGAGGAAGAGATCAGAAACATACGCGGCATCATGCAGCAGAGCGTCTCGGAGTTGCAGAACGTGATAAAGGTCTGCAACGACAAGAAGCTCGAAGTGCAGCAAGTCTTAGAGTTCTTCGGGCAGGCGAAGGTCGCGGAGGTCGTGCGCGAATCGCCGAAGCTGCACGACCCATCGGCTCCGCCCGACACGACGGCAAGTTGAAGAAAGGGACACACACATGTTCAAACGTCTCGCCAATCTCTGGCGCGGTTTCCTCTCGCTCTGGGTTTCGGGCATCGAGAAGGAACACCCGGAAATCGCCTACGAGAACGCCATCAACTCGATGGTCGAAAAATACTCGAAGTTGAAATCCGCGACCGCCGCAATCATCCGCCGCCGCGAAGAATTAGACGACCGCTTCAAGCGCGCCAACGCCGAGTTGCAGCAGACCGAGGCAGAGCTTGATACGGCGGTCACGACCGCTCAGGACGATCTGGCCGTCATACTGATTCAGAAGAAGAACCAGTTGGCCGCGGAAGTCGGCGAGCTGAAGACCGAGATGGAGACGGCGCGCTCGGACGCCGACTCGGCAAAGACTTCGCTCCTGAGCGTGCAGTCGGAGATACGGAAGTTGCAGAGTGAGCGCGACTCGATGCTCGCCAAGATGCAGTCCGCTCAGGCGCGCATCAAGGTGCAGGAGCAGCTCGACGGCCTCTCGGTGGATGCCGAAGTCAAAGCGCTCGACAACGTGCGCCAGCACATCAAGACCACCATCGCCGAAGCCAATCTCGGCAAGGAGCTGTCCGAGTCCTCGCTCGACTCGCGCCTCGCCGCACTACGCAACCAGACCGGCGACGTGACCGCGCGCCAGCAGCTCGCCGAGCTGAAGGCGAAGAAGGCGGCGCAGCAGAACGCGCAGGGCAATAAGACAATGTAAGGAGACAGGGCAGAAGAAGGAGGCAGACGGCAGGAGTAGGAGGCAGGTTAGGAGATTGCGCTTTGAAATCTCGAATCTCAAATCTGATGTTTCTTGCCTGCCTCCTGCTCCTGCCGTCTGCCTCCTGACTTGAGAGAGGTGACTATGAAACTGACTCCGTTCGCAAAGGCTTTCATCGCGGTGGTTGTGTTGGGCGTCATCGGCTTCGCGACTTGGCATTACAAGGGCGACGCGATCAAGCAGTGGGCCGGTGGGGAGAAGGTCGCCGGAGACGGCGGCGACTCGAAGGGCGACTTCGACAACTTGAAGGGCGGCCTCGGTGATCCCGCGCGCGGCGTCGGCTCGACCGGCGTGACCGAGGCGGCCATCGGCACCGGGAAACTTAATCGCCCGCTCGTCGTCGGCATCAACACTTGGGCAGGCCACGCGCCCGGCGTCGTCTTCAACGGCGGCATGGAGCCGAACGCGGCGTCGAACTACAAGAAGAGGTTCGGCATGGACGTGAAGTTCGTGCTGCTCGAAGACCCCGCGGCCAAGCTCGCGGCGTTCCGAAGCGGCGAAGTGGACATCATGTGGGACACGGTGGACAACTGGGCGCGCGAGGCTTCCATCCTCGCCGAGCAGAACCAGCAGGCCAAGTCCATCATCATGCAGGACTGGTCGCGCGGCGGCGACGGCATCGCCTCTCTCGCCTCGATCAAGTCGGTCGAAGATTTGAAGGGACGCAAGATCGCCTGCACGCAGTTCACGCCGTCGCACTTCCTTCTGCTCTACCTGCTCTCGCAGTCGGGCCTCACGCCCGACGAGCGCAACGCCGTCGAGAAGAACATAATCTTCGTGACGGACGCGCCGTCGGCGGCAGCCGCCTTCAAGGCCAAGCAGGTTGACGCCGCCGTGACTTGGGAGCCAGACCTTTCGGGCGCGGTCGAGGCGCGCGGCGCGGAGGCGCACGTTCTGGTCTCGACGCAGGCCGCGACCAACATCATCGCCGACACGCTCATCGCCCGACAGGACTTGATAGACAAATC
>DASQLL010000326.1:0-3512 GCA_035630035.1 Pyrinomonadaceae bacterium
AGATGTAGTCGGTCTTCCAGTCTGTAAGCTGCCGCGCCTTGCCGCCCGCGAGCGGCAGACGCCAGAGGTTCGCCACGCCCTCGCGCGCCGAGACGTAGTCAATCGCCTGCCCGTCGGGCGACCACTCGCGCGCGTCGTACATATCGGTCGGGGCTTCGAGGACGCGCGTGGGCGTGCCGCCCTCCAAAGGGAAGACGTAGATTTTGGCGGTCGCGTCCGGCACGGGGTCGAGGTAGATCGAGAAGATTGATTTGCCGTCGGGCGCGAGGCGCACGTAGCCGATCTTGTCGGAGAGAACCTTCGCGGGCGCGCCGCCTTCGACCGACACGCGCCAGAGCGCGCCGCGCCCCTCCTCGTCGCGCGAGACGTAGTAGACCCACTGCGAGTCGGGCGAGACCTGTAGGCTCGGCGTCTGGTCAACGTTGCTGACCAGCTCTTTCGCGTTGCCGCCGTCGGGATTCATGCGCCAGATGCCCCAGCCCACCGCGCGGTTCGACTTGAAGACGATGTAGCGTCCGTCGGGCGTGGCGACGGGCGACGTGTCCGTGTTCTGGTCTTGCGTCAACTGTCGCGCGCCCGTGCCGTCCGCGCTCATCACCCAAACGTCCACGTTGCCGCTCGCGTCCGAGTCGTAGACCAAGCGCCCGTCCGCGAGCCAAGAGACGTTGCCGAAGCCGTTGCCGCCACCGTTCGTGAGCTGTCGCGCGCGCGAGCTGTCGCCCGCGGGAGCGATCCAGAGGTTCGAGGTATCGCGCCCCTGCTTCGCAAGGAGCGTGCGCGCGTCGGCTGTCAGGCTAACGCCGACGAAGTTGTTCAGGTCGTTCGTTATCCTCTCGGCCTCGCCCGAAGGGTACGCGACGTACCAGAGCTGCATCGGCGTGCTGGGCAGCGACGCGCGGTCGCGCGCGGCTACGACAAGCCCCGTCGAGTCCGCGAGCCACGCGACGTTAGCCATCAGACGCCAACGCGCCGTCGAGACTTTCCGCACGGACTTGTCGGCGACGACGAGGGCTTCGATGTTGACGTAGTAGCCTTCATCGTCAGTGCCGTTGACGGTGTATGCGACCACGCTGCCGTCGGGCGACCAGGTGGGCGCGTCAATCCTCTGCGGCAGCTTGTACTTCGCCACGGTCTGCTCGCCTCCGCCGTCCACGCCTATCATTACAAGCGTGTCCTCGCGCTCCTTCGGCATGTGGCGGCGGAAGGCCACGCGCTTGCCATCGGGCGAGACGGCGGCCCCGCTGTCCACGTCGTAGGCCACCTTCTGCGGCTCGCCGCCGTTGAGCGCGACGCGGTACAGCTCGCGAAACACCTGCCCCCTCTTGCCCGATGTGAAGTAGACGTAATTCCCGTCGGGCGAGAACGAAGGCGTGCCGACGAAGTTGTTGGTCTCGTCAGCCGGCACGAGGTCGCGCTCGCTCGTCGTGCCGAGCTGACGCAGGCGCAGGCTCACACGCCCGGCCTCGAAGACTACGCGCGCGACGTAGCGCCCGTCGGGCGAGATGGACGCCGAGACGGTCGCCGCGCTCGCGGGCACCTTCGCAAACTTCATCGAGCCGAGCGGCGCGAACGGCGCTCCCGACGACGCGCCCCCACGCCACAAAAGCTTGTAGCCCCCGAACGCGAGGCCCGCCAGCACGACCGCGGCGGCGGCGAGCGCGAGCTTGCGTCGGCTGCGCGCGACGCGCGCGGTCTTGTGCTCCGCGTCGGGCGAGGTCGGCACGCGCAGGAAGTCGCCGGAGCGCGCGGTCGTCCGTTGCACGCCGCCCACGGTTCGCGTCAAGACCGGCCCCGAATGCGCCGCGCCGTCGCCGCTCGATGCTTCGGGCGTTAACGTGTGGTCGAGGCTGCCGCCCGTGTCGAGCCGCCGCTTGATGCGTTGCAGCTTTGCGAGCAACTGCTTGGCCGTCTGCAAGCGAGCGTCGCGGTCTTTCGTCAGCGCGTCGCTCACAATGTCCTGCAAAGACTCCGGCGCTTCCGGCAGGTACATAGAGAGCGGCGGAGGCTCTTCGTCGAGTATGGCGACTATCGTGTGGCTCGCGGACTTGCCGCGGAACGGCACGTGGCCCGTCAGCATCTCGTAGAGGACTACGCCCGTGCTCCAGATGTCGGTGCGCGCGTCCACCTCGCCGCCCGCCGTCTGCTCCGGCGACATGTAAGAGACCGTTCCCATCACCGCGCCCGCGTCCGTGACGACGAGAGCGCGCGTGTCGGCCTCGCTGTCCGCGGAGTCCGTCGGGCGTCCCGAAATCTTCGCCAGCCCGAAGTCGAGAACTTTGATGTAGCCGTCGCGGCGCACCATTACGTTGTCGGGCTTGATGTCGCGATGGACGACGCCCGCGGCGTGCGCGGCGACTAGGGCGGAGGCGATCTGCACGGCGATGTCGAGAACTTCGCCGAGCTTCACGGGGCGGCTCGACAGATGCTCGCGAAGCGTCACGCCCTCGACAAGCTCCGTGGAGAAGAAGCGGCGTCCCTCTTCGGTCTGACTGATGTCGTAGACGGTGAGTATGTTCGGGTGATTAAGGGCGGAGGCGGCGAGCGCTTCCTGCTCGAATCGTCGCATGCGGCGCGGGTCGGCGGCGATGTCCGCGGGCAGGAACTTGAGCGCGACCGCGCGCCTCAGCTCCGTGTCGAGCGCGCGGTAGACCTCGCCCATCCCGCCCGTGCCGAGCAGCTCCTTTATCTCGTACTTGCCGACGCGCGTGCCCGTCTCGATTGCCATAAAAGAAGTGAGGACATTCTAAATCGAATGCGACGGCTAAAGGAACACAAAACGCTTGCGGCGAGCCTCAAACTTCGCATCACGTCCAAAGATTTTGAGATTAATCCATCCGGCAGGATAAAAGTAGCTTTGGCGACCTTGCGCTTTGCCGAAGCTTGCTCACCGCGGAGGCGCAGAGGACGCAGAGGGGGCGCAGAGAGTTGAGTGATGCTCAACACCTCTGCGCTTCCTCCGCGTCCTCTGCGCCTCCGCGGTGAGTCTCCAACTCACACAGCACCCAACCTGAGCGAAGCCACACACGCCCGAATAGCATGACCTTCATCCCTCATCCTTCATCCTTCATCCTTCTCTTTCCCGTGTCCCCCTCCGCCCGGCGTCTCGATTCGCACGCGGTCGCCGGGTTGCAGCTCCCAAGAGCCTTTCGCATTGATGCGCTCGCGGCGGCCTGAGCGTCGGATGATCGTGTCGCGTCCCGCACTCGCGTCCTCGCCGCCCGCTAGTCCGTAGGGCGCGCGAGTTCGCCTGTCTGCAAGAAGCGACATGCGCGCGGGCACGAGCGTTTCTATCTCGCGCACGACGCCGTCGCCGCCGCGCCGTCTGCCGCGCCCGCCCGACCCCCGGCGCAACGAGTAGGCGCGCACGCGGAGCGGGTACGCGTACTCCAAAGCTTCGGCGGGCGTGTTAAGGCTGTTCGTCATGTGCGTGTGGACGCCGCTCACGCCGTCGAGCGTGGGGCGCGCGCCCATGCCGCCCGCCACGGTCTCGTAGTATGCGAACTCGCGCCGCT
>DASQLL010000327.1:0-5700 GCA_035630035.1 Pyrinomonadaceae bacterium
CGAGCTTGGCCTCGTCTTGAGTTTGGCTCGCGGGCGGCTCGACCTTCAGCGTGTCGAGCAACATCTTCCAGCCCTCGGCGCCGCGCGCGTCGTCCTTGTCGGCCCTGATGTATGTGAAGTTCAGGAAGCGTTGCCCCAACACGATTGTATAGACGTATCCGGTGATCGGCTGCTTGTCCAACTGCCCGGTCAGCTTGAAGCCGGAGGCTAAGCGTTTGCCGACCGGCAGGCAGTCCGCGCTTTCCGACAGTTGCGAGAGGGGCGAGCCGAACTGCGTCGCAAGCTTCATCGCGTAAGGAATCGTGACGGACTCTCGCGTCGCTCGCGCCTGTTCGGCGCTTTGCATCAACTCGCGGAACGCCACAACCTGAATCACAGCCGAACTGCCGGGAAACGCGAGGACTATCTCCTGAGCCGTGGCGCTGCTCTTGTCCGTAAGCGTCCAGCCCGCGGGGTAGTCGAACGACAGACCGTCTTTCGCGAAGTGCACAGTCGCGCCCGCGGGCGACTGTGCGGACGCTTGGGCGCAAAGCAGGAGCGCGAGGACGAGTTGATTGATGAGAAGCGGTTTCTTCATGCTCTTCGTCATTGGAATTTTAAAGCTACTCGAACAAGCGACGCGCGCGGCCTCAATTCTCCGCGACGCGCTCGACGACGAGCGCGCTGTTCTTCGAGCCGAAGCCGATGCAGTTGCAGAGCGCGACGCGCACTTCGGATTCGCGCGCGCGGTTGGGCGTGTAGTCGAGGTCGCATTCGGGAGCAGGCTCGTCGAGATTGATCGTCGGCGGGATGAGGCCGGTCGTCATCGCGCACAAGGCCGCCGCGAGTCCGGCAGAGCCGGACGCGCCCTGCGGGTGTCCGATCTGCGACTTCGTGCCCGACATAGGGATGCGCCGCGCGTCTTCGCCGAGCGCGAGCTTGAGCGCCTGCGTCTCGATGCGGTCGTTAAGCACGGTCGAAGTGCCGTGGAGGTTGACGTAATCAACCTCGCGGGCCTCGCGTCCCGCGTCTTCGAGCGCGAGACGCATCGCTCGCGCAGGCTCCTCGCCCGTGTCTTCGAGCCGCACGCGATGGTACGCGTCGCACGTCGCGCCGTAGCCCGTCAGCTCCGCATAAATTCGCGCGCCGCGCCGACGCGCCCTCTCATACTCTTCGAGCACATAGACCCACGCGCCCTCGCCCAGAACCATCCCCGAACGGTCGCGCGAGAACGGGCGCGATGCGCGCTCCGGCTCGTCGTTCCATTCCTCTGTGCAGACCTTCATAAGGCAGAAGCCCGCGAGTATGCCCGGCGCGAGCGGCGCGTCCGAGCCGCCCGCGAGCATCGCGTCCTGTCGTCCGAGCGCGATGTGCTGCGCGGCGTAAGCGATGGCGTCGGTCGAGCTTGTGCAGCCCGTGGAGACGACGTGCGAGAGTCCGCGCAGGCCGAAGGCCATCGAAAGCTCGGAGGAGAGGCCGCCGTGCGTCGAGGAAGGGATGGTGTAGATGCTCGCCGTGCCGGGCGCGTCGGGGACGTATAGATATTTGTACTGCGCTTCGGTGAATGCGAGTCCGCCGCCGCCCGTGCCGATGACGACGCCGAAGGCTCGACGCTCTTCGAGCGTGAAATCCGACGGCTGAAGTCCTGAGTCGTCCAACGCCTCGCGCGCCGCGGCGAGCGCGAGCGGGACGGTGCGCGGCACGTGGCGGCGATCCTTCGCCTTCAATTCGCTCTCCCAGTCGAACCCGCGAACCTGCCCGGCGATCTGTACGGGCGAGTTGGACGTGTCGAAGCCCTCGATGCGCCCGACACCGCTCTCGCCTTTCTGAAGCCCGCTCCAAAAAGCCTCGCGACCGATTCCCAAAGGCGTCACGCAGCCCAACCCCGTGATGACAACGCGGCGCAACTGCCTCAGACCTTTCAGCATAATTTCATCCGTTTGCGTTTCCGTCAGAAGCGACGTTTGGTTAGGAGACGGGCCAAGAATAGCACGCCCCGGAGAAAGTGGCAGCAATTTTGAAGTCAGGCGGAGAGCGCCTCGTCGCCGACTTTTTTCCGACGGCGCGCGAGCCAGAAGGCCGCGCACGCGAGCGCGAACGCGCCGCCCGTCATGTCGAGAAGGCTGTCGTAAATCGAGCCTGTGCGCGAAGGCAGCAGGCTCTGATGCCACTCGTCAACGAGCGCGACCGACGCGACGAGCGCAAACGAGGCGAGCCACCAACGCTGTCTTAAAGCCTGCCGCGCCGAAGTGCGAAACGCGCGCGCGGCCAGAAGCGCGAGGACTGCGTACTCCGCGAAGTGCGCCGCCTTGCGGACGACGAAGTGGACTTGTATGAGCGTCGCTTCCGTGATGTTGGGGAAGAGCCAGACGAGCAGCGGGCGTATGATGCGCGACGTGTTCGACGCCGAAAAGCTCGCGCTCGACGCGAAGAGGACGAAGCACGCCCACGCGACGACCGGGCCGTAGCGCCACAGCCTCGCGCGCCACGCCCGCGCGGCGTCTGGTGTCCGGTTGACTCGCGTCTCATTGCTTTGCGCCAACATACGAATTGAATGCTTCGGTTAGAGTTGCGTACCGGCGAGCTTCAATTCACCGCAGAGGCGCAGAGGGCGCAGAGTTCGCGCAGAGGAATACAATCTCTCTGCGCGAACTCTGCGCCCTCTGCGCCTCTGCGGTGAAAATATCTTGTAGACACTCGACGCATAAAGAAATGAGGGAAGCTACAACACGCTTCCCTCAAACTTCAAATTAGAAATGCCCGGAGTCGTTACAACGCAGCCGCGCCCGAAACGATCTCGATGATCTCGCGCGTGATGCTCGCCTGCCGTATGCGATTCATGTTGAGCGTGAGCGATTGTATCAACTCGCCCGCGTTCTTCGACGCAGAGTCCATCGCCGTCATTCGCGCGCCCTGCTCCGACGCGACCGACTCTGAAAGCGCGCGGTAGACTTGCGTCTCTACGAGGCGCGGCAGGAGCTGGCTGAAAATCTCTTCGGGCGGCTGCTCGTAGATATACTCGACGAAGGTCTGAGGCCGCGCGGCGTCCGCGCCTTCCGCCGCATCCACTTCGATGCGAGAGACCGGGAGAATCTGCTCGACGATGACGCGCTGCGCGATGACCGAGCGGAACTCGTTGAAGATGATGAAGACCTTGTCCAGCCCCTCGTCCTCCGTGAAGCGGCGAATTACTTCGCGCGCCACTTCCATCGCCTCGGCGTGATCAATTCTTCCCTTGCCCGTCAGCCCGATGTACTCGCCGACGATCTTTATGTCGCGCCGGCGGAAGAAATCTCTACCCTTGCGACCGACGGCCAGAAGCTCAATCGTCTTATCGCTATGCTCGCGTATGAATGCCTGTGCCGCCTTGATGAGGTTCGCGTTGAACGCGCCGGCTAAGCCCTTATCGGCGGTCACTAGCACTAGCAAGTATCGCTCGTTGCCACGCGCGTCCAAGAGCGGATGGTGGAAGTCTTCGCCCGCGCGCGAGGCCAGATCGGTCAGCACCTCCGCCATCTTCACGGCGAAGGGACGCGCGGAGACGGCGCGCTCCTGCGCGCGCTTGAGCTTCGCCGCCGAGACCATCTTCATGGCCTTCGTTATCTGCTGCGTGTTCTTGACCGACTTGATGCGCCGGCGGATGTCTAAAAGATTAGCCATACAAAAAAGTGATGAGTGATGAGTGATGAGTGATGAGTGAAAGACAATTTCTCATCACTCATCACTCATCACTCATCACTGACTTTAAGCCTTGGCGGCGGCAACTGCCTTCGTCGGGTCAACGGGCGGGTCGGGCTGTGGATTAAACGCACGCTCCTGCCACGACGCCTTGAAATCGCTGACGGCCTGCTTCATCTCATTCTTGAGTTCGTCGCCGAGCGCCTTCTTCTCGCGGATGGTGTTGATGATGCCGGGCTGCGACGTTTCGATGAAGCGCGTGAAGTCCGTCTCGAAGCGGCGCACCTGATCCACGGGTATGTCGTCGAGCTGCCCGCTCGTCGCAGCCCAGATTATCAGCACCTGCTGCTCGACATCCATCGGTTTGTACTGCGGCTGCTTCAGAATCTCCACGAGCCGTTGGCCGCGCGCGAGCTGCGCCTGCGTCGAGCGGTCGAGGTCTGAGCCGAATTGCGCGAACGCTGCAAGCTCGCGGTACTGCGCGAGGTCGAGTCGAAGCGTGCCGGCGACCTGCTTCATCGCCTTAATCTGTGCCGAGCCTCCGACGCGCGACACGGAGTTACCGACGTTGATCGCGGGGCGTATGCCGCTGTTGAAGAGGTCGGCTTCGAGGAAGATTTGACCGTCCGTGATCGAGATGACGTTCGTAGGGATGTAAGCCGAAATGTCGCCCGCCTGCGTCTCGATGATGGGAAGACTCGTGAGCGAGCCTCCGCCCTTCGCCTCGGAAAGTTTCGCCGCGCGTTCGAGCAGACGCGAGTGCAGGTAGAACACGTCGCCCGGATAAGCCTCGCGTCCGGGCGGTCGGCGCAGCAGAAGCGAAATCTCGCGATAGGCCGCGGCGTGCTTCGAGAGATCGTCGTAAATCGTCAGCACGTGGCGGCCAGAATCACGGAAGTATTCGCCGATGGCCGCGCCTGCGTAAGGCGCGAGGTACTGCATCGCCGCCGGGTCGGAGGCCGTCGCGCTAACGACGATGGAGTAGTCCATCGCGCCGAAGTTGTCGAGCGTCTTGATGACCTGCGCCACGGTCGAAGCCTTCTGGCCGATGGCGACGTAGACGCAGATAACGTCTTTGCCCTTCTGGTTGATGATCGCGTCGAGCGCGACGGCGGTCTTGCCCGTCTGGCGGTCGCCGATTATCAGCTCGCGCTGTCCGCGACCGATTGGCACCATCGAGTCAATCGCTTTGAGTCCCGTCTGCAAAGGCTCTTTCACCGGCTGGCGATCAACTACGCCGGGCGCGATGCGCTCCAGCGGGCTGTAAGAGTCCGTCGTTATCGGCCCGCGCTCATCAATCGGCACGCCGAGCGCATTCACCACGCGACCGATGATGCTCTCACCGACAGGAAGGCTCATGATACGACCCGTGCGCTTGACCGTGTCGCCCTCTTTGACCATCTGATACTCGCCGAATAGCACGACGCCGACTTTGTCCTCTTCGAGGTTCAAAGCGAGGCCGCGCACTTCGTGCGGGAACTCGAGCAGCTCGCCGGCCATCACCTTTTCAAGGCCATGCACTTCGGCGATGCCGTCGCCGACCTTGATAACTGTGCCGACCTCGGTCACGGTCACGCCCGCGTCGAAATTCTCGATCTGCTGGCGGATGATTTCGCTGATCTCGTTGGCTCTAATTGGTTCCATGATTTTTAGAATTCGACGCACGTGAAGGAGACTGCCGAGATGACTAAACTACGCACTCTTAACTCGGTCTTCATCCTGCGCGCGTTATCATAGCTCTCCGATCATCTTTCGTCTTATCTGCTGGAGCTGGCCGCGCACCGAGCCGTCATACAAAGTCGAACCGATGCGCGTGACAACGCCGCCGATAAGGTCGTTATCAACCCCAAACTCAAGGCGCACCTTACTCCCGGTCACTTCCGCGAGCCTTGCGCGCAATGCCTCCTGCATCTCTGACGAGACAGGACGCGCGGTTGTCACCTGCGCGTTCACGACCCCTGCACGACGGTCAAGCTCCTGCACAAATTGCCTGTTGATCTCACTCAGGTCAGCAAGCCGATGATTCTGTAGGAGCACTTGTAA
>DASQLL010000328.1:0-14218 GCA_035630035.1 Pyrinomonadaceae bacterium
TTTCTCGTCCTTGATGATGACCGTGGGCATGCGCGGCGGCGTCGAGAGGCCGGCGGGGAGCGCGGCGAGCGTCGCCGTCACGGGTTGAAGCTCCGGCGACGGGCTGGTCACAGCCGACTGCTCGCCCGCGACCGTCTTCCAGTTGGCAAGCACGCCCGCGCGCCGCTCGTCGCTCGCAGCGAGGACGACGGGGTAAGGCGGCTTGTTCGCTCCCGGTCGCTCAACGTCGGGCGGGCGCGTCGTGGCGGCACAGGCGCAGAGCAGGAGCGCGGACGCGACGACGGCGGCGGAAAGCGTCAGGCGCGGAGTTTGTAGTTTGAGCATGCGTGACATGATTTGGGTGCGTGTCGAAGCGTCGAAAATTGATGAAGGGGAAACGGTCGCGAAGGATTATACTCAAGAACGTTCGAGGGGCAATCAGTTTCAATGCCGAGCAGCAACTCAATTTGATTGAGCGAGTATGGAGAGGCATTCACCGCAGAGGCGCAGAGAGCGCAGAGGAGGCGCAGAGAGTCGAATTCCCTCCGCGCTTGCTCTGCGTCCTCTGCGCCTCTGCGGTGAACTGCACCATCGCATTCACTCAAGACACAATTTGAGCTACTACCTAACGCTATAGTCGAAACGAGAGAGAATAACGGAGGAGAACTTGCCGCGCGAAGACGATCTCGCAGAGCTTGCGGGCGAATCGGAGCTGACGGGGTCGCACGAACAGCTTCGCCGCTTCACAGCAGAGGAATTGATTGCGTGCGAGCAATGCCTACGCGCCAACGCGCCGACGCGCATGGGCTGTCTTTACTGCGGCTCGCCACTTCCCGTCACGGAGCGCACGGCGGAGCTTCGACGCCCGACGCTCAAGAAGCTGGAAGAGTGGGAGCGGGGCATAAACGTCATCCTTCTGCCGCGCGGCGCGGGCGAGATGCAGTCAGACGCCATTGAAGAGGCGGCTTCGTTTCTGCGGCTGGACGCGGCGCGTCTGAGCGAGATCGTCGAGGCGCGTCGCGCGTTGCCCGTCGCGCGCGCCTCGTCCGTCGAGGAAGCGGAGCTGATTACAAAACGTCTGGGCGCGCTCGGCTTCGTCGTTGAAGCGCTTTCAGACGAGCTGCTTGCGAAACAGCCTTCGCGCGCGCGCGCCCTTGCTTTCGACGATGACGCGCTCGTCTGCTTTTCGAGTTTCGACGCCGCGCCGCATCGCCTGCCGTGGACGGAAATCTCGCTGCTGGTCGTCGGGCGCGTGGTAACGAAACGCGTCGAGGTCGCCGAGCGGCGGGCGAGGCTGAGCAGTCAGAGCAACATTACAGATTCGCGTGAGCTTGCCTCGGACGAGTCCGTGCTTGACATCTACGCGGGCGAAGCAGACGGCGAGGGCTTCAGAGTGTTGGCATACAACTTCGACTACTCGTGCCTCGGCGAAGGCAAGAGTCTTCTGGCGCGTGATAATTTCGGTGCGCTCGTCGAGGCTCTGCGCGAGCGAGCGCCTTCGGCAATTCTGGACGACGAGTACGCGCGGCTGCGCGGGCTGCTCTCTACGGCGTGGCCTCCCACGGAGCGCACCGAGTCGCTCGGACTCAGGCGCGAACGACCGGGCCGCTTCGCCACCGAAGCCGCGACGACCTTCAACAACGAGACGCAGTTCACGCGGTATGCGCGTTTGCGTTTACACATCACGTCGCGCGGGCGCGCGGGAGGCGAGGGCGCGCGAGTTCAATGAAGCATCAAAGGGGCAACAGACACAAGCAAGGAAGAAACGCGGCGGCGTCGCGCGAAGAGCGCGGGCGCGAGTCGCCGGGCGAGCGTGCGGCGCGCGCGTTCGGAGAACATTCAGAGCGCGAGCGCAGTTCAAGTTCCGCGCGTAGTCGTCCATCGAAGTTTGAGCGTGATCGTCCAACAAACTTAGGGCGCGAACCTTTGCCTCGTCCGCCCGCCGAGGGAGTCGGACAGCGCGCATACGCTCCGGCGCGCGTCGAGCCGGAGGACGGCGCGCACGTCTTCGGCGTACAGCCCGTGCTTGAAGCCTTGCGAGCAGGGACGCGCCACGTCGAGCGCGTCACGATTGCGGAGGGCGCGCACGAGTCGAGGCTGCAAGAGATTTTCGAGCTTGCGCGCGCGGCGCGTGTGCCCGTCCGCCGCGCACCGCGCTCGGAGTTGCATCATCTCGCGCCGGGCGGGAATCATCAGGGCGTCGTCGCGACAATCGCCGCCGCGCGCTACGCCGACGCCGACGAACTGCTCGATACACTTACCGCGCGCGTGGGCACGGATGATCCGCCGCTCGCGGTCGTGCTTGACGGAGTCGAAGACCCGCGCAACCTCGGCGCGATCATACGCACGGTCGAGTGCGCGGGCGGGCACGGCGTCTTCGTCCCGGAAAGACGCGCGGCGGGGTTGACGGAGACTGTGGCGAAGTCGGCGGCGGGCGCGCTCGAATACGTGCCGGTCGCGCGCGCGGTGAACATCGTGCGTCTGCTGGAAGAGTTGAAGGGGCGCGGCGTGTGGACTGTGGGCACGGCGGCGGACGCGAGGGTAGCTTACAGCGATTGGGACTGGACGCAGCCGTGCGCGCTCGTGTTGGGCGGCGAGGGCGAGGGCTTGCGGCGACTCGTGCGCGAGCGTTGCGACGTGCTTGTGAGCGTGCCGTTGCGCGGCAGAATCGAATCGCTCAACGTCTCGGTCGCCGCGGGGGTCGTCCTCTACGAAGCCGTGCGACAGAGAACCGCAGCACGCCCGGCGGCGTACAATGACAATCGGAGTGATGAGTGATAAGTGATAAGTGATAAGAAAAGCTACTAGCTGTTAGCTGTTACCCGGAAGCATGGCGTGGGTGACATGGTTTCAGTTAACGACTTTGAGCTAACAGCTTCAATTCTTTCTTATCACTTATCACTCATCACTTATCACTCTTCAGGAGGCTCAGCCAATGTTCTGCCCGAAGTGCGCCATTCAAAACGTTGACGACGCTAAATTCTGCCGCTCGTGCGGCACGGACATAAGCCTCGTGTCGCAGGCCGTCACGGGCCATCTGGCCGAGCGTCTGGCCGAAGAGGACGAGTCGCGCTTGAGTCGTCGCCAGCGCCGGCGCAGGGAACGCAGCGGGCCGCCGAGCATCGAGCGCGCGGTCAAGAGCTTATTCATGGGGATGGCCTTCATCTTCGTCGCGTTCTCTGTAAGGACTTGGGCGCCAGCAGGCTCGATATGGTGGTTCTGGATGTTCCTCCCTGCCGCCGCAATGCTCGCCGACGGCGTCTCGACTTTCCTGCGTCTCGCCGAAGACAGAAAAAGACTCGCGCCGCCGCTCTACGTTCCAACGCAGCCAGCCGTCGCGCCGCCGCAACGCGCGAGCGCGCTCACGCCGCGCAACACGGGCGAGATCGTCCCGCCGCCGAGCGTCACCGAAGCCACGACGCGCCACCTCAATGCTGCCGTCGCGCGCAAGCCGGAGGACGTTTGAGGGCGTCGCTTCTGATTCAAGCCACTTCCACGGAGGAAGCCTGAGATGTTCTGTCCGAACTGCGGCGCGCGAAATCTTGAGGACGCGAAGTTCTGCCGCTCTTGCGGCGCGGACATAAGATTAGTTCCGCAAGCCATGACCGGCCACCTTATTGAAGTCGCAACGCACTCGCCCGAAGTCGAAGAGCAGGAGAAGGAGGGCGGGAAGAAGAGCAAGCGCAAAGCGAAAGAGCCGACGCTTGAGAAAGGGCTGGAGAACATTTTCAGCGGCATCGCTTTCCTCATCATCTTCATGCTCGGTTTTTTCTACGTACCCCGCGCATACTTGATCTGGGTCTGGTTCATCATCCCCGCGCTCGGTTACGTCGGCGAGGGGCTGGGTCAGGTCATACGCTCTCGCAGCGGTCGGGTCGCGCTCCCGAACGCCGACGCGCCTACGCCCGCCACCTTCAAGTATGCGCCGCGACGAAGCGAGCTGCCCGCGCCCGACACGAGCGAGATCGTCATGCCCCCCGCAAGCGTCACGGAAGGCACGACGCGTCACCTCAACGTTCCCGCCGACCGCGCGACGCGTGACTCCTGACTCTTTCGACGCGCGCACGCAATTTCGTCTCTCTCAGTCGAAGTGTATAGTTGCCTCCCGGAGCATTCATGCCGAAAGAGGAGAGCAAAGTCCGCGTCTGCGTCCCCGTCTGCGTGCGGCACGCGGGCGAGCTGCGAGCCTCGGTCGCGCGCGCGGCTGAAGTCGCCGACATCGTCGAGCTGCGCCTCGACTGTCTCGACGAAGACCAACTCGAACCCGCGCTGCGCCAACTCGCCGCGCTGTTCGACGAGACTCCGCGCCCGTTCATCATCACCTTTCGCCCCGCAGAGCAAGGTGGGCGTCGCGCGCTCGACAAACGGCGGCGCGCGAGCTTCTGGCATGACTTCTTCAAGCGGCTTCATGAAACGACGCCGATGAAAGCGCACGTGCTCGCGGACATCGAGCTTGACCTCTTCGAGTCGCCGCACGGCGAGAGCTTGCGCGAAGTCTTCAAAGACGAACCGAGCCTCATCTGCTCGCACCACGATTTCGGGCGGACGCCCGCCGACCTCGAAACCATCTTCGAGAGGATGGCGCGAACGCCCGCGCGCGTCTTGAAAGTTGCCGTTCAAGCCGGGGACATAACCGACTGCGTCGCCGTGCTGCGCCTCCTCGAACGCGCGCGACGCGAAGGGCGCGAGATGATAGCGGTCGCGATGGGAGAGGCCGGATTTTTGACTCGCGTTCTCGCGCCCTCGCGCGGCGCGTTTCTAACATACGGCTCGCTCGACGCGGCGCAGGCGACCGCGCCGGGACAGTTGAGCGCGCGCGAGCTTTGCAAGCTCTACCGCGTTCACGAAATCAACGCGGGCACGCTCGTCACGGGCGTCGTCGGCTCGCCCGTCGCGCACTCGCTCTCGCCGCACATGCACAACGCCGCGTTCGCCGCGCTCGGCCTCGACGCTGTTTACATCCCCTTCGAGACCGCGGACGCGTCGGCGTTCGTGCGGCGCATGGCGCACCCGCGCACGCGCGAGCTTGAGTGGAGACTGCGCGGCCTGAGCGTCACGGCCCCGCACAAGACCTCGTTCATGCGACACCTCGACTGCATCGAGCCGAAGGCGTCGGAGATCGGCGCGGTCAACACGGTCGTCGTCGAGGGCGAAGAGCTTCACGGTTACAACACAGACGCGGAGGCGGCTCTGTCGCCCTTGCGCGGTCTTGTTGAATTGGGCGACGCACGCGTCGCCGTCATCGGCGCGGGCGGCGCGGCTCGTGCGCTTCTGTGGGGCTTGCGCGCACGCGGCGCGCGCACGACCCTCTTCGCGCGAAACGTCGAAAGCGCGGGCGAAACGGCGCGCGCTTTCGGCGCCGATGCCTCACAAATCGAAGGCGCGAGCTTCGACGGCTTCGATCTCGTCGTCAACGCGACGCCGCTCGGAACGCGCGGAGAGAACGAGAAAAAAACGCCCGCGACATCGGAACAACTCCGCGGCGCGCGCATCGCCTACGATCTCGTTTACAATCCTTCCGAGACGCGCTTCCTACGCGAGGCGCGCAGCGCGAACTGCGAGACGGTCGGCGGCCTCTCGATGCTCGTCGCGCAGGCCGCGGAGCAATTCAGACTCTGGACGGGCCGGGACGCGCCCGTAGAAATCATGCGCGACGCAGCGGAAAAGCAGAGGTTAGAGGTTGGAGGTTAGTGGTTAGTTAAAAGACGTGCCTCTACTAACCTCTAACCTCTAACCTCTAACCTCTACTTTTATGGAACGCTACAGCAGGCAAATTCTTTTCGACGGCATCGGCGAGGAAGGGCAGCGGCGTCTCGGCGAGTCGCGTGCGTTGGTCGTGGGTTGCGGCGCGCTCGGCTCGGCGCAGGTGGAGATGCTCGCGCGCGCGGGCGTCGGCAGGCTGCGGATCGTTGACCGCGATTTCGTCGAGGAGTCGAACCTGCAACGGCAGACGATGTTCACCGAAGCCGACGCTCGCGAGCGCGTGCCGAAGGCCGTGGCGGCGGGGCGTCGCGTGGCGGAGATAAACTCCGATGTCGAATGCGAGACGCAGGTCGCGGACGTGAGCCAGTCGAACGTCGAAAGACTCGTAGAGGGGTGCGACGTTGTGCTTGACGGCACGGACAACTTCGCGACGCGCTTCCTTCTGAACGACGCATGCGTCAAGCACGGCGTCGCGTGGGTCTACGGCGCGGCGGTCGGGAGTTACGGCGTGACGTTGACGGTGAGGCCGCGCGCCTCGCCGTGCCTTCGCTGCGTCTTCCCGGAAGTGCCCGCGGCGGCTTCCGCGCCGACGTGCGACACGGCGGGCGTCATCATGCCGATCATCTCGGTCGTCGCGGCTGTGCAGGTGGCGGAAGCGTTAAAGCTCCTGACGGGTCGGACGGAGAGCCTGCACGGCGGGTTGATGCAGTTCGACGTGTGGCACAACGAGTGGCGGCGCATCGGACTAAGCGAGCGCGACCCCGAATGCATGACGTGCGCGCTCGGACGTTTCGAGACGCTCGAAGCCGAAGCGGGCGACATGACGACCGTGCTGTGCGGTCGCAACGCCGTGCAGGTCTCGCCGCGACGCGGCGCGAAGATTGATCTCGACGCGCTGGCCGCTCGGCTACGGGCGGCGGGTGATGTGAAGGTCAACCAGTACCTCGTTCGTCTGCGCGCGGGCGAGTACGAGCTGACCGTCTTCGAGGACGCGCGCGCAATCGTTCGCGGGACGGACGACGTGGGCCTCGCGCGTTCGCTGTACGCGCGTTACGTCGGAACCTAGCGACGCGCGGATGTCTGTAGGGGCAGGGCTTGTCCTCGGCCCGCGGTTCGTAGGAATTAACATAGATGGACAGGAGGAAGAAAAGTCAGAAGTCAGAACGCTGAACGCTGAAATGAAAGACAAGCTGAGTTCAGTTCATCGTTCAGCGTTCTGACTTCTGACTTTTCTTCCTCCTGTCCATCCATGTTAATTCCTTCCTCCGTGCGGAGACGGGCAGGGAGTGAGCCTCTGCCCCTACAATTTCACTCGATGTGGTTTCCAGTCTCAACCTTTCGAGTTATGATTCGGAATGGCTGGCGCGCACCGCACGTCAGCCGTGGCTTAATACTTCGGCAGACATTGTCGTCCTGTCTGCCGAAAATTTTGAAAGCGACCCTGTTGGATTTAATGACTAACCGAAAATCAACCTTCCGCACTCTTCGATTTTTCTCTCTTTCTTTCGCGTTCGTCCTGCTCGCGCTGTTGAAGACGCAGGCGGGCGGCCCTGTCGTCTGGGAGACAAGCTCGCGCAACGAACTGCTGAACGGCGAGTCGCGCGGCGTCTCCGTCACCGACGCCGGCGCGCTTATGCTCGCGCCGCAGTTCGCGCAGGTCTTCGACACCGAGCAGGCTTTCGTCTGGTCGAGCGCGGCTGACGCGGCGGGCAACGTCTACCTCGGAACAGGGCACGACGGGCGTATCTTTCGCGTCGGCGCGGACGGCAAAGGCGCGCTCCTTTACGACGCGGCGGAGCTTGACGTGACCGCGCTCGTCGTGGGCCGCGACGGCGCGCTCTACGCGGGCACGTCGCCGGAAGGGAAGGTCTACCGCGTCACGGCGGACGGCAAGGCGGAAGTCTTCTTCGACCCGCCGGACAAGTACATCTGGTCGCTCGCGCTTATGAGCGACGGCTCGCTCGCCGTCGGCACGGGCGACACGGGCAAGCTCTACCGCGTGCGCGCGTCGGGCGCGAAGGCGGAAGCCTCGCTCCTCATTGACACGAACGAGACGCACATCATCTCGCTCGCCGCGGACAAAGACGGGAACCTGATAGCGGGCACAGACCCCGGCGGCCTCGTGCTGCGCGTTGCGCCCGACGGCAAGGCGTTCGCGCTCTTCGACTCGCCCTTGCGAGAGATTCACTCGCTCGCGCTCGCGGCGGACGGCTCGATCTACGCGCTCGCGCTGAGCGACGCGGCGACGGGGCCGCGGCAGTCGTCGCCGCCCACGCAGTCGTCGCAGAGCATTACGACGAGCGCGTCGGGCGGGTCTGTGACCGGCACGGTGACGAGCGTTGACGAGAGCGGCACGCCGTTGGCGACGTTCAGCGCGCAGCCGCAGCCCGGAGCGCGCAGCCGGAACGAGCTACAGAACGCGCGCAGCGCAGTCTTCCACATCGCTTCTGACGGCGGGACGGACGTGCTATGGAGTTCGCCGACCGTGACGGCCTTCGCCGTCGCAGCCGCGCCGCAGGGTGGGAGCGTCCTCGTAGGCACGAGCGACAAGGGGCGCATCTATTCCATCACGGACGACGGGCGCGACACGCTTCTCGTGCAGTCGAGCGAGGATCAGATTTCCTCGTTCGTCGTCAGCGGTCGTCAGGTCTTCGCCGCTTCGTCGAATCAGGGCAAGCTCTTCCGCTTCGCGGAGGCGCGCGTCGCCGAAGGGTCTTACGAATCGCCCGTGCGCGACGCTCGCTTCGTGGCGCAGTGGGGGCGCATCTGGTGGCGCGGTCGCGGGCAGGTCGAGCTGCAAACGCGAACGGGCAACACGGAGCGGCCCGACATGACTTGGAGCGACTGGAGCGCGCCCGTGCGCGACCCCGCGGGCGGCGCGGTCGCAAGTCCGCGCGCTCGCTTCATACAGTGGCGCGCGACTCTGCGCTCGACGGCGCAGAGCGGCGACGCGCGCGTAGAGGACGTGAGCCTCGCGTACCTTCCGCGCAACGTCGCGCCGGAGGTCTTGCAGATTCAAGTGTTGCCCGTCGGCATCGCTCTACAGTCCATGATTCAGATGCCGGTTGACCCGAACATCGAGGCGTCCGGACTCGACCCTTCGCTCATCGGCGCGGCGGTGCAGATTCCTCCCCGTCGAACGTTTCAGCGCGGCGCGGTCTCGCTCCAGTGGCAGGCCGAAGACCGCAACGGCGACCAGCTCGTATACAGCGTCTACTACCGCTCCGTGAGCGAGAGCACCTTCCACCTGCTCAAAGAAAATCTGCGCGACAACTTCTACTCGACCGACGGCGCGGCGCTCGGCGACGGGCGTTACGTCTTCAAAATCGTCGCCTCGGACGCGCCCGAAAATTCGCTCGGTCAGGCGCTGACGGGCGCGCGCGTGAGCGAGCCGGTCGAGGTGGACGGCACGCCGCCCGTCGTGCGTCTCGCGGGCGACGCGCAGGTCGCTTCGGACGGGCGCGCGCGCGTTCGCTTCACGGTCGAGGACGTGAGCGGAATGATACGCCGCGCGGACGTGAGCGTGGACGGCGGCGAGTGGCGCTCGGTCTTTCCCGAAGACGGCATCGCCGACAGCCCGCGCGAGGCTTACGCGCTCGACGTGCCGCTCGCCGGGGCGGGCGAGCACACGATTTCTCTGCGCGCGATTGACGGCAGTGGCAACGTAAGCAGCGCGAGAATCGTCGTAAGACGTTGAAAAAAAGGCAGGCCGTGCGTCGCAGCCCCGCGCCGTACACGATACGGTGCGAGACCTGACCGATACGGTGCGAGGCCGCAAGTCGAGGCTGTAAACTTCGCCCGCAAAAGGCTTGTAAGCGCGAACGCGGCGGCGTGGCACTGGCCTTGCCAAGAAGAGAGTGCGAGACTCGCGCGTCTCTCCTCCTTCCCTCCCATGCGCGGTTAAATAACATGAGGAGGCCCGAAGTAGAAAGTTATGAAGTTACTCAAGCAGTTCATCACCACGTTCGTTATCTTCTGCGTGCTAGCCGTCAGCGCGATGGCGGTCGAGCCTCAGAGGAACGATCAGAAGCCGCCGCCTCCGAAGGAGAAGGTGGAAGTGCCGAAGCAGGAGAAGCCGCCTCCGCCGCGCAACAACAACAACAGCAACCGAGGGGGCGACGATAAAAAGAAGGTAAAGCCGTAGGGCTGCTTGTGAGAGGCGTCTCGCCCATCTTTCGGAAGATGCGGGCGCGCACGTCACGAGTCGCAGGCAGTAACGCTTTCAGCTCTTTCAAGGAACGAACAGCTTCAAGGACGCGGACGCGCCGGAGGAGACATTAAACACCCCCGAAGGCGCGTCTCTAATTTTTTAGGAAGGAACAAAAAGGTGAAGGTCAGATTCAACAGGGCGGGATTGTTAATCTTATTTACGCTGTGCGTCGCAGTCCTTTCGCCGCACCCGTCGTCGCACTCGCTCGCGGCCAGAGCGCAGGCGAGACGCGCCGACTCGCGTCTCATAGCGCGCGCCGAGTATTACACCGGCGACGAATTCGCTTATGAAACAAAGACGCCGAAGGGCGCGCGCGTCATCGCCGTCCGCCGACCTTCCGCCGAGGTGATGCGCGCCATTGATAGCGGGCTGACCGAACTGTTCGCCATCGCGCGACGTCACAACTACACCGCGCGCCTCGACTACGCGGACTACACGATCTTCATCGCACGCGCCGACCGCACGCGCGACGGCGATGACGCGTACTCGCCCGACATCGCTGTGGGCGCGGCGCAATACGCGGGGAGCGTCTACGACAAGGGCGGCTACGTCTACGCCGCGGGGATGGTGCTTTCGATGGAGCCGGGCGCTTTCGTCATCGCCGAGCATGACCGAGACTTTGAACGCATCTCCAACGTCGCGCGCTACGAGGGCGAGCACATCGTTCTCTACCACAACGACCGAAGACTCTACTCCCAAACCGCCGACCACAGTCGCGGCGGCAGCCACCCGATACTGCAATAACGCTGAACGCAGAAGTCAGAACGCTGAACGCTGAACTGAAAACCTTTGTCTTTCAGTTCAGCGTTCAGCGTTCTGACTTCTGCGTTTTCCATTCACTTCGTCGTGCTGGCCGAGATGATGACGACGACGCTCTTGTCCGCGATGCTCGTCGTGCCGACAACGACCTTCTCACCCTCGCGCAAAGATACGGGGTTCTTGAATCCGACGTTCTCGTAGATGAGGTTGTTCTGTCCGGTCAGCAGGGGGATTTTCATATCCAGATAGAACTCGTCAACCTGTATGCGCGCTTGGCCGCTGCGCGCGTCAATCGAGACGGAGCGGATGTTGTAGTTGTAGAAGACGGGGTTCTTGCTCGCAGGGGTGTCGTTGGATAGCTTCAGATCGGCGACGCCCTTGTTGTATGTATCCACGCGCCCCTCTTTGCTGCGAATAACCTGCGACCCCATCAGACTAAAACTCTTGTAGCCGAGCGTCGTGTGGAGCTTCTTGACCACGTCTCCCAACTCCGACGGGTAGCGGTTCACCGCGGCCTCGTCGTTCGAGGCGATGAGCAGGTAGACGTTGAATTCTATGGCCGGAAGGTCAGGCATGGGAGTGTCGAGGCGACGGATGGCGTCCTCGATGACGGTGATGTTTTCGGGGAAGTCGCGAACCGAGATAGTCTTGAACCCGAAGTTCGACGAGACCACCGCCCCTTTGAACCCGCTGCCGAGGGCGAGCAGCACGCCGACGAGCTGGTTCGGATCGCGGTGCTTGATCTCGAACACGCGATTCTGAAATCTTCGCGTCGTGACGAAGTTGTCTTCCTGTTCGGCGGCTGGCGCGGCCTGCGCCTTTTGTGTCTGGGCCAGCGCGGCGGGGGCTAGTAGAATCGCCGCCGCGAGCGCGAGAAAAATTCTGTTTCGGGCTGAAAGCATAGTCTCTCCTTCTTCTGTGAGTTCGTCGGATGCTCGACGCTCGCGAGCCTTACACGCGCGCGCGCCGGAAAGGTTTCAGAAGAATCTACGAGGCGTTCAACTTCTTTACAAAGACCTCTTTTTGAATCACGCCTTCATCGGTGGGCAGTAAAATTGGTTGACTGAACGCTCGGCAAAGACTACAAATTAATTTGTCTCGACGACTCTTTCGACACTTGCCGCTTCGCGCAGACAGCGCGTTTGAAGCCGATCCGAACAAATGCGACGAATTGATCTCACGAAGGCGCAGGCTGCGCGCTCCTCGACGATACGCGACATCAATCGCCAGTTCGTCCTCAACTACATACGCGACCGCGAGCCTGTGTCGCGCGCCGACATCGCACGCGTTACTGAGCTGCAACGCTCGACCGTCTCGACCATCGTCGAGGAGTTGAAGGACGAAGGGCTGATCGAGGAGATCGGCGCGGGCGCTTCAACCGGCGGGCGGCGACCGACGCTGATTCGCCTGCGCGCGGCGGGCGTGATGGCAGTCGGCGTGGACATCACGCCCACCTCGACGACGATTGTGACGAGCGATCTGGTGGGGCGCGTCCTCGCGCGCGAGGAGATAGAGAACAGCCCGCGCCCCGAAGAGATGACCGAGCGCGTCATCGAGCATGTGCGCGAGCTTATCTCGCATGACGACACGGGGACAATCGCGGGCGTCGGCATAAGCGTGCCCGGCCTCGTTGATCCCGGCACGGGGCGCGTCATTTACATCCCGTTCTTCCGCTGGCGCGACTGGGCCATCGCCGAAGAGATCGAGCGCGCCACGGGCCTCAAGCCGCGCGTTGACAACGACGCCAACGCAGCCGCGCTCGCGGAGCTTTGGTTCGGTCGCCCGGAGGTGAGCGACTCGCGCGACTTCATAATGGTTCTCGTCGCCGAGGGCATCGGCACGGGGATAGTCTTCGACGGGCAGATTTATCGGGGCGAGCGCGGCGCGGCGGGCGAGTTCGGCCACATGATAGTCGGGCAGAGCGGCCCCGTCGCATGCTCGTGCGGCAACCGCGACTGCTGGGAGGCGTTCTCGTCGGAGCGCGCCGCCGTCGCGCGTTACCTGAAGAACGCGGGCGTGGAGGAGGGCAAGACCACGCGCTTCTGCTTTCAGGAAGTCGTCGAGCGCGCGCTCGGCGGCGAGCAGGCGGCGATTGACGCGCTCACGGAGACGGCGCACTACCTCGGCATAGGCATCTCGAATCTTATAGCCGGCCTCTCGCCGGAGGCCGTCGTCGTGGGCGGCACGATAACGCGCGCGTGGCCGATTATCGCGCCCTCGCTCGAAGAGACGATGCAGCGCAGCATCCGTCGCGGGCTGCCTTCGGCGCGCATCGTCGCCTCGACCCTGAGCGAGCCGACGATGATGGGCGCGATCAGCCTCGTGCTCGCGCGCAAGTTCGGCCTCGCCGAAGTCTAACGGAACTCGCTCGCTGGGAGCGCGGGCATCCTTGCCCGCCTAAGCGTGCCAGCGGCACGCTTCAAACGTTTCACTCGCGCTCCAGCTTGAACATGAAGGAGGCGCTGTTCGCGCTCTGCGCTCAAGGCGGGCAAGGATGCCCGCGCTCCCAGCGACACGCGCCATTCAGCCCTCTTGAATTTCAATATGTCTTCCGCGGAGGTTGTCATCGTCGGCGGCGGCGTCATCGGCGCGAGCGTGGCCTACCACCTCGCGGCGCGCGGGCTTAAAAACGTGCTTGTGCTTGAGCGCGGCGCGCAAAGAGGCGAGGGAAGCACGGGGCGCGCGACGGGCGGCTTCCGCGCGCAGTTCGCGACGCCCGTGAACATACGGCTCTCGCTGCTCTCGCGCGAAAAGCTGCTCGCCTTCCGCGACGAGACAGGCGTTGACCCCTGCTTTCGTCAACACGGCTACCTCTTCATCGCGCGCAGCACGGTAGAGCTTGACGCGCTCCTTTCAGCCCAATCCGTCCAGCACGAATGCGGCCTCGCCGAAGCGCGCGCCGTGAGCGCGGAAGATATAAAGCAACTGAATCCGGCGGTCGAATCTAGCGAGCTTGTCGGCGGCGTCTTCTGTCCGACGGATGGATTCATACGCCCGCTCGAAATCCTGCGCGGCTACACCGAGGCCGCCGCGCGCCTCGGCCTGCGCTTCGAGTACGGCGTCGCGCTCGAAGGCTTTCGCATGGACTCACGCGGGCGCATCGAAAGTTTGAGGACGAACGGCGGCGAGGTGTCGGCGGGGAGTGTTGTAAATGCCGCGGGCGCGTGGGCCGCGAAGGTCGCGCGTCTCGCCGGGATTGAGATTCCAATCACGCCGCTCCGCCGTCAGGTCGCGGTCACTCGGCCTTTCGACCTGTTGCCCAAAGAGATGCCGATGACGATTTTCGTGGACGACGGCTTTCATCTTCGCGTGCGCGACCGCTCCGTGCTTCTGCTCTGGCCGGACGAGCCGAAGACCGAAGACCCGTTCGACACGAGCGTCGAAGACGCTTGGGTGAGCGAGGTCGTTGCGAAGGCGCGCGCGCGCGTGCCCTGTCTTAAAGGCGCGGAGATTGACCGCGACGCTTGCTGGGCGGGACTCTACGAGATGTCGCCAGACAGACACGCGCTCGTCGGCGTCGCGCCGGGCATGGAGAATTTCTACCTCGCCAACGGCTCGTCCGGCCAC
>DASQLL010000329.1:0-4745 GCA_035630035.1 Pyrinomonadaceae bacterium
GGGCCGGGGGCCGGGGGCCGGGGGCCAGTTTGTGCGCTCGTTTCTTTCATCTCAATATGTCGGTGCGAACTGCTGCTCAAGTCTGTCTGATTCCGGCCCCCGGCCCCCGGCCCCCGACACCTTTTCTTTAATCAGCTCGAACAGGCGCGCGCCGTTGCGCTTCGCGTTCCCTGCGGGCACGCCCATCTCGCGCTCGATGTAGTCCTCGCCCATCTGCGAGTCGGTGACAGACCCCGCCACCGCGTCCACATTTATCCCGCGACGCTTGAACAACTCGACGCCGCCCCACGCGCCCACGTAGTCCGAAGCGCAGAAAAGAAGCGCCGCCGTCGCCTCGCGCAATTCCGCATCATCGAAAAGCGACTCGACCGAGTAGCCGCCTAAGATTCCGTCGCCAAGCTCGATGATGATGAGGTCGGGAGCAGACTCGTTGAGCTTAGCGATGACGGCCTTCGCCACGGGCGCGAGGTCTTCGACGCCGACGGTCGAGGGCAACCCGCAGTCGAGGAAACTCGCCACAGCGACCGCGCCGTGGTCGGCCATGTTGAGCGTGTCGCGCAAGGCCGCGACGCCCGAAAGCTTCCCCGCCGCGACGCGCACGCCTGCGCGCGTCGCCTGCCGCACGATCTCGGTCGCGGCGAAAGTTTTGCCGCTGTTCATGCACGCGCCCGCGACGATTACGAGAGGGGCGCAACCTGCGGGCAGAGTCTCGCGCAAAGGCAGCGCGCCGTCTTTGATGTTCCGCACGTTCGAGTCCTCGTCGTAGACGAAGCCCAAGACCTCGACCTCGATGGCGTCGCTCAAACTCGAATGATGGCCCGTGCAGCAGCCGATGACGCCGCCCATGTTCAGAAGGTGCAGACGGTCGCCCTCGCCCGCCGTCTCCGGCACGTCGCCGACGAAGCCTTTGAGAGCGCGGCGGCGTCCCAACGCGCCCACGATCACGTCGCCGGGGTTGACCTTCGCCAGACGGCCCGAAGGCAACTCAAGCTGGTTATACGTCGCGCTGTCCGTCAACGCGCGCACGACGAGAACATCGCCCACGCGCGCACGACGGCGCTCGCCAACGACGGCCAGCGTCCTCTGTAGCGCAAGCCCCGAAACGACCGAACCTATCTTGTCGGCCTCGACGATTGTGACCTTCACTCCCGACGACTCGTTTGATTGCTGCATCTTTTTCCTCTTGTGACAGGTGACAAGTGACAGGTGACAGGAAAGAGCTTGTCTTTATCCTGTCACCTGTCACTTGTCACCTGTCACGGCTCTCGTTCTCAGTCGCAGCGCGTTGAGCTTGATGAAGCCCTCGGCGTCGCGCTGGTTGTAGACGTTGTCGGCCTCGAAGGTCGCCAGCCGCTCCTGGTAAAGCGAGTTGGGCGAGCGTCGGCCCACGACGACGACGTTGCCGCGGTAAAGTTTTATCCGCACCTCGCCCGTCACCGCGCCTTGCGTCTCGTCAATCATCTTTCGCATAAGCTCCGACTCAGGCGCGAACCAGAAGCCGTAGTAGACGCTCTCTGCGAACTTCAAACTCATCGCGTCGCGCAGGCGCAGAACCTCGCGGTCGAGCGTGATGGATTCGAGCGCGCGGTGCGCCGCCTGCAAGATCGTCACGCCCGGCGTCTCGTACACGCCGCGCGACTTCATTCCGACGAAGCGGTTCTCCACCAGATCAACTCGCCCTACGCCGTGGACGCCGCCCAGCAGGTTCAGCTCTTCCAGCATCTCGACCGCGCGGCGCCTCTCCCCGTCAATGCTCACGGGAACGCCGCGCTCGAATCCGACGACGATGTACTGAGGCTCCGCCCTCGCCGTCTGGGGCGCGGCGGTCATCTGGAAAATGTCGGGCGGCGGCTCGGCCCAAGGGTCTTCGAGGATGCCGCCCTCGTAGGAGACGTGCATCAGATTTCGGTCGGTCGAGTAAGGCTTCTCGACGGTCGCCGTCACGGGGATGCCCTTCTCCTTCGCGTAGGCTATGAGGTCTGCGCGGCCCTTAAACTCCCACTCGCGCCACGGCGCGACCACTTGTATGTCAGGCTCAAGCGCGTAGTAGGTCAGCTCGAAGCGCACCTGATCGTTGCCCTTGCCCGTCGCGCCGTGCGCCACCGCGTCCGCGCCCTCGCGCCGCGCGATCTCTATCTGACGCTTCGCGATGACGGGCCGCGCTAAGGAAGTGCCGAGCAGGTATACGCCCTCGTACACGGCGTTCGCCTTCACCGCGGGCCAAACGTACTCTTCGACGAACTCCTGCCGAAGGTCTTCGACGTAGAGCTTCGACGCGCCGCCCGCGCGCGCCTTATCATCGAGGCCCGCAAGCTCCTCGCCCTGCCCCACGTCCGCGCAGTAGCACACGACCTCGCAGCCGTACTTCTCGCGCAGCCAGTGAAGCATCACCGACGTGTCAAGCCCGCCCGAATACGCCAAAACTATTTTCCTGATCTTTTCTGTCACAGCCTTCCTCTTTTTAGTCTGGAGTCTGGAGTCTGGAGTCTGGAGTCAAGACGGATGAGAGCATCGCTGTTTTGACTCCAGACCCCAGACTTCAGACTCCAGACTGTTTTTATCCGAAAAGCTCAAGCACCTTTTTCATCGCGGCTCGCTGCGCCTTGCGTTCGGGCACGGCTATGAAAATCGTGTCCTCTCCGGCGAGCGTGCCGACGATTTCCGCGATCCCTGCGCGGTCTATCTCTACCGCGACAGCCGACGCCAGACCCGGCTCGCATTTGGCGACCACCAGACAGTCGCCCGCCGGCTCAAGTCCCAGAAGGCCGCGCGCCGCGGGGCCTTGCGCGACGGCGGGCAGAGTGTAAAATCCGTGGCTCTTGACGACGCGCAGCTCTTCCAGATCGCGCGAGATGCTCGACTGCGTCGCGGCCATTCCGGCGCGCTCCAGCATCTCCGAAAGCTCCTGCTGCGTGCCGATTCGCCGCGAGCGAATCAGACTCAGGATTTTCTGCTGCCGCTTCGACTTATCCATCAACCCTCTCCGGTTATGCAGGATGTTTGCATAACAAGCGCATAGATGCATAAAATAGCAGAAAAGATGCACACCCGCAAACCGTCAGGACGCGCGCGGCGGGGAAAACGTTCGGGAAGGACGCGGCGTTGCTGGGAGCGCGGGCATCCTGCCCGCTGTGAGCGCGGAGCGCGAAAAGAGATTCGCTGAAACTCAAGTCTGAGCGAAAGCGGAAGTTTTTTAAGCGTGCCGTCGCCCGCTTCGGCGGGCAGGATGCCCGCGCTCTCAGGTGTAGAATGCGTCGGGAGGCGATGTGATGAGCGAGTCGAAAAATTTGTGGGGCGGACGCTTTACGGGGCGGATTGATCCGGGCTTCGCGCGGTTCAACCGCTCGTTCGGCTTCGACCGCAGGCTGTTCGAGGCGGACGCGCGGGCGAGCATAGCGCACTGCGAGGGCCTTCGCGCCGCCGGCGTGCTGGATGACGAGGACGCCGCGCGCATCAGCGACGGCTTGCGCCGACTTCTATCGCAAGCGTCCGAGCGCGGCGAATCGTTCTTCGACGACGGATCGGCGGAAGACGTTCACTCGTTCATCGAGGCGCGGCTCGTCGAGTTGGTAGGCGACGCGGGACGCAAGCTCCACACGGGACGCAGCCGCAACGATCAGGTGGCGACCGCGCTGCGCCTCTGGCTGCGCGAAGAGATTGACCGCGCCGCGGAAGCCGCACGCGGCGTGCAGGCAGCGCTGCTCGATCTGGCGGAGGCGCACGCGGACGCGGCGCTTCCCGGCTACACGCACATGCAGCGCGCGCAGCCCGTGCTTTTCGCGCACTGGTGCCTCGCTTACTTCGAGATGCTCGCGCGCGATTGCGAGCGCATGACGGAGATACGACGACGCGTGAACGTGATGCCGCTCGGCTCGGCTGCGCTCGCCGGGACGAGTTACGCGATTGAACGCGAAGAGGTCGCGCGCGCGCTCGGCTTCGACGGCGTTACGCGCAACAGCCTCGACGCGGTGAGCGACCGCGACTTCTGCATCGAGTTCGCATCGGCGGGCAGTCTCGTCATGGCCCACCTGTCGCGGCTCGCGGAAGACCTCATCATCTACGCGACGACCGAGTTCGGGTTCGTAGAGCTGAGCGACGCGGTGGCGACCGGCTCAAGCCTGATGCCGCAGAAGAAGAACCCGGACGCGCTTGAGCTTGTGCGTGGAAAGTCCGCGCGCGTCTTCGGCCACACGCTCGCGCTTCTGACTTTGATAAAGGGGCTGCCGCTCACCTACAACAAGGACATGCAGGAGGACAAGGAGGCCGTCTTCGACGTGGCCGACACCGTGCGCGATTCGCTCGAAGTGACGGCGACCGTGCTTCGGAACGTGCGAGTGCGTGAGGCGCGTGCGCGCGACGCGGCGACGCTCGGCTACATGAACGCGACGGAGATGGCCGACTACCTCGTGCGGCGCGGGCTTCCATTCCGCGAGGCGCACGACGCGGTCGGGCGCATGGTTCTCTGCGGGCTGGAGAAGGGGCTTGAGCTGCACGAGCTTGAGCTTGAAGAGCTGCGACAGGTTTCGCCGCTCGTCGGCGAGGACGTGTACGAAGCCCTCTCGCTCGAACAGACGCTCGCCACGAAATCTCAGACCGGCGGCACGTCGCCCGCGCGTGTCCGCGAAGCCCTCGCCGCCGCGCGTGCGTCACTTACCGAGGGGTCAAATCAGGGCGAGAAAATTTAACAGGGATGGACAGGATGGACAGGATGAAGAAAAGGCAGAAGTCAGAACGATGAACGATGA
>DASQLL010000330.1:0-5836 GCA_035630035.1 Pyrinomonadaceae bacterium
AAATCCGACCGACCGGAGCGACGCTCGCCGCCTCGCTCTCAGCCTTACGCGACTCGCGCTCCGCGCTCCGCGCCCTGCGCCCGCGCGTCGAGCGCGTTGACGGCACGGGCATAAGCTTCCCGCACCCCGCATGGGGCGCGATCAACCTCTACCAGTGGCTCGCCTTCGTCGGCGCGCACGAACAGCGCCACCTCGCGCAGATCGAAGCGCTGAAGGAAACAATGAGCGCGGAGTGATGAACTAATAAAACGATGCTTTCAGTTCATCGTTCGTCGTTCAGACTTCCGGGTTTCAGCGCGGCTCGCTTGCGACACTGCGGAACGGACTTTATAATCGCCGCCTCAAGTCAATAAGCTTATGCCCTCGTAGCTCAATGGTTAGAGCAGCGGACTCAGTTCTTTGAAAGGTCTAAGTGGAAAATTCGGGATTGTGAATCTCAGAGTGGCAGTTCAGACAGAGGAGCAGACACTTTCGCGCTTCGTTCAGGAGCGCATTCCAAGAGGTGTTTGAGCAATTTCTGAGATCAACAGGGAAGCTCTTGATCGTGGGATCAAGATGGTGAAATGCCAGCGATGCGTTGTTACGACTGTAACCGCATCGCTCGCAACGACCACCTTTCTGTTGAATCAGTAAAAGCCTTCTTTCGCGGCCACGTTGTTGCTGCGAGACGTAATTCTGATGTTTGTTATTCGTGGAAGCGTTCTTGCACCGGCGCGAGCAGAATTTAGTTTGTCTGCCCGTCAGCTTAGCTTCACACACGAAACAAAACTTTTCCATAAGACTTCCAAAGTTGGGTTGCAAGCGTATCACATTCTGGGCCTGCGTTAGTTCGGGCTTGTTTCAGGTGCGCTTGTAGAATCTGCCAAATTCGGGGAAGCCTAAATCGCGAAAGCGATATGGTAATCCCGAGCCAAGCCCCGCAACGGCGGGGAAGGTGTAGAGACTTAATGGCAGACGCGTAAAGCGAAGAGAAAGTCCAGACCACAAACTCCCGCCCTTAAGGTCGGTGCGCGGCGAAAGCCGTAGTGGTAAGCATAATCCGTTGGTTCCCCGTTCGAGTCGGGGCGAGGGCATTAACCTACCTCAGCGCAATTCAAACAGAGAGATACGAAACAGCCGTGATGAGCCAAAAGACAATCGGCATCGGCGTCATCGGCGCGGGGTTCGCGCGCACGACGCAGCTTCCGGCTTTCCGCGCGTGCGAGGGTGCGCGCGTGGTGGCTATAGCGAGCGGACATCGCGAGAACGCCGAACGGGCGGCGCGCGAGTTCGACATCCCGTTCGTCGCGGCGGACTGGCGCGAGGTAGTCGCGCATGCGGACGTTGATCTTGTGAGCGTAGTCACGCCGCCCGTGACGCACGCGGAGATGACGCTCGCCGCGCTCGCCGCCGGTAAGGCCGTGCTGTGCGAGAAGCCCATGGCGATGAACAGCGAGGAGACCGGGCGCATGCGCGCGGCGGCAGAAGGCGCGTGTGCGCTCGCGCTCGTTGACCACGAGTTGAGATTTTTGCCCGCGCGTCGGCGTATGCGCGAGATCATTATGGGTGGCGAGATCGGGCGCGTGCGCCACGCGAAGTTCATGTATCGCGCCGACTCGCGCGCGAGCGCGAAGGGCACTTGGAACTGGTGGTCGGACGCGGCAATGGGCGGCGGCGCTTTGGGCGCAATCGGCTCGCACGCGGTGGACACGCTGCACTGGCTTCTGGGCGCGCGCGCTAGCCACGTCACGGCCTCGCTCGCGACGCACGTCGCCGCGCGCCCCGACGTGCAGACCGGCGAGGCGCGCGCGGTCACGAGCGACGACGAGGCCGTCCTCGTCCTGCGCTTCGCCGACGGCGAGGTAACAGAAGGCGCGACCGGCCTCGTCTCGATCTCGGTAGTCGAGATGGGGCGCAGCGAGCATTCGGTGGAAGTCTTCGGCACGGAGGGCGCGCTGCGGGTCGAAGGCGCGGGCGGACTCTGGCGCGCGGGACTGGGCTTAGGCAAGTGGGACAAGATCGAGACCGAAGACGCGCCGCTCGCCGCGGGTCTGCGCGACAACGAATGGTCGCGCGGCTTCACAATCTTCGCGCGCGAGATCGTCGGCGCGCTCCGCGAAGGCAGAACGAGCGTCGAGGGCGCGGCAAGCTTCGCGGACGGCCACCGCACGCAGCTCGTCCTCGACGCCGCGCGCGCCGCGCACGACGGCGGATGCAGGGTCGTGGTTGGGGATGAAGGCTGATGAGATGGGGGACGGGGAGAAGGGGGGACAGGGAGACGGGGAGATAAATTGATGGGATGAGTAAAGGGATTGCGAAGCGCATCCTATCGCCCCGTCTCCTCGTCTCCCCTTCTCCCCGTCTTTTCGCTCCCGCGCCACGATGAGAAAGCTGCTGATCGTCGTCGCCTTTCTGCTCGCGCTCGCCGCGTTGGGTTTCTTCTTCGTCGTGCCCGCGCTCGTCGAGCGAAGGTTAAACGGCGTTCGGCGGAAAGCTCCCTTTCAGGCGTCCGAGCGCGCGCGCGAACTGCACGGGACGCTTCTCGTCGCAGACCTGCACGCCGATTCGCTGCTTTGGGACAGGGACTTGCTGGAGCGCGGCGCGCGCGGCCACGTTGACATTCCGCGCCTCGTCGAAGGGCGCGTCGCGATACAGGCTTTCACCGTCGTGACGAAAGTCCCCTACGACGCGAACTACGAAAGCAACGACGCCGAGAGCGACAAGATAACGCCGCTCGTCGTCGCCGAGCGTTGGCCCATCGCCGCTTGGACGAGCCTGCGTGAGCGCGCTCTTTATCAAGCTCGCAAGCTCCGCGAAACGGCGGCGCGCTCCGGCGGTAAATTCGTCGTCATCGAAACAGCGGGCGACCTCGCGCGCTTTCTCGAACGCCGAAAAAGCGAGCCTGACATAGTCGCGGGCCTGCTCGGCCTCGAAGGCGCGCACGCGCTCGAAGGCGACGTTGAAAACGTTGACGCGCTCTTCGACGCGGGCTTTCGCATGATCGCGCCAACGCACTTCTTCGACAACGAGTGGGGCGGCTCGGCGCACGGCGTCGAGAAGACGGGGCTGACGGATAAGGGGCGCGAGCTTGTCGGGCGTATGGAGGCGCGCGGGATGCTCGTTGACCTCGCGCACGCTTCCGTAAGGACGTTTGAAGACGTGCTTGCGATTGCGACGCGCGCGGTCGTCGTCTCGCACACGGGCGTGCGTGGGGCGTGCGAGGGCGCGCGCAACCTGAGCGACGAGCAGTTGAAGCGAATCGCGGCGACCGGCGGCGTCATCGGCATCGGCTACTGGGACGGGGCCACGTGCGGCGAGGACGCGCGCGCCGTCGCACGCTCGATTCGCTACGCCGCGAGCCTCGTCGGCGCGCGGCACGTCGCGCTCGGGTCGGACTTCGACGGCGCGGTCACAGTGCCTTTCGACACGACGGGCCTCGTCGAGATAACGGGCGCGCTTCTGGCCGAAGGCTTCGACGACGAAGAGATAAGAATGATAATGGGCGGCAACGTGTTGCGCGTGCTGTCGGAGAACCTTCCGCGTTGAGTGCGCTTGAAGTCGCATGACATTAACCACCGCAGGCACAGAGGACACTGAGGTAGCACAGAGGGATTCAACTCTCCGTGCAACCTCTGCGCCCTCTGTGTCTCTGTGGTTAAATGCCCTTGCCACACGCTCAAACGAAATTGCTATAAGCTCGTCAGGAGAAACGATGGACGAAATCATCTACGCGTCGGCCACGCAGCTCGCGCGCGCGATTCGCGAAAGGGAAGTATCTTCGGATGAAGTTGTGAGCGCGTACCTTGCGCGCATCGAGGAGGTGAACCCGAAGCTGAACGCGCTCGTGCAGGTGACGGCGGACGCGGCGCGTGAGCGTGCGCGCGAGGCCGACGCGGCGACCGCGCGCGGCGAGAGCTGGGGGCCGCTGCACGGCGTGCCGGTCACGATTAAAGACGCGTTCGAGACGGCGGGCGTCGTCTCCGTCGGAGGCACAAAGGGGCGCGCGGGGTACGTGCCGCAGGAGGATGCCGCCGGCGTCGCGCGCTTGAAGAACGCGGGCGCGGTCGTGCTTGGGAAGACGAACGTGCCCGAAATCTCGCTCGCCTTCGAGAGCGATAATCTCGTCTACGGTCAAACCAACAATCCATACGATCTCGCGCGCACGCCGGGCGGCAGCAGCGGCGGCGAAGCGGCGGCCATCGCTTCGGGGATGTCGCCGCTGGGTTTAGGGAGCGACGCGGGCGGAAGCATACGACTGCCCGCGCACTTCTGCGGCATCGCCGGAATCAAGCCGACCTCGGGGCGCACGCCGCGCACGGGCCACTTCCTTCCGCCGGGCGGCGTGCTCGATTCGCTCTGGCAGACGGGGCCGCTCGCGCGCAGCGTCGAAGACCTCGCGCTCGCGCTCCCGCTTCTTTGCGGCGTGGACTGGCGCGACCCTTCGGTCGTCCCCATGCCGCTTGGCGACCCTGCGGCGGTTGAGTTGAAAAACTTGCGCGTCGCATTCCACACCGACAACGGCATCGTCGAGCCTACGCCCGACATCGTCGCGGTCGTGCGAAATGCCGCGCGCGCTCTCGCGGACGCGGGAGCGCAAGTCGAGGAGCGGCGACCGCCCATCCCTGAGAACGCATACGAGTTGCTGCTCGGTCTGTTCGCGGCGGACGGCGGCGCGGGCTTACGAACCGCGTTGCTCATGTCGGGCACGGACGAGACGCACGCGCTCATCACGAGGCTTCTGGAAATCATAAGCGTCGGCACGCTCTCGACGGCGGAGCTGGGCGGCCTCGTGTTCCAACTCGACCAAGTGCGCGGCGAGATGCTCTCGTTCATGCGCGACTACGATCTCATCGTCTGCCCGCCCTGCGCGCGCACGGCGATGCCGCACGGCACGACCTTCGACGACGATAACCAGAAGCTTTTCACGTACACGATGATCTACAACCTTACGGGCTGGCCGGGCGCGGTCGTCCGCGCGGGCACGTCTCCCGAAGGTCTGCCCATCGGCGCGCAACTCGTCGCGCGACCGTGGCGTGAGGACGTTGCGCTGGCCGCCGCAGCCGAGGTCGAGCGCGCCCTCGGCGGTTGGCAAAGGCCGACGTTGTGATTGGAAGCGCAGTCAGAAACGCGACCGTCAGGGAGCGTGTCACTAATGGCGGAGACACGCTCCCTGACGGTCGCGTTTCTGACCTGTGCGATAATCGTTTTTTGCTTCGATGAAGAACAAGCATGAGCCGGAGCGCGTGCGCGTCGGCGTGGACACGGGCGGGACGTTCACGGACTTCGTGTTCCACGCGGGGCGTCGGGCGAAGATTTTCAAGGTCGCTTCGACGCCGGACGACCCTTCGCGCGCAATCGTAGAGGGCTTGCGGCGCGTGGCGCGCGAGACGGGCGCGCGCGTGTCCGAGCTTGAAGTTGTTCACGGGACGACCGTGGGGACGAACGCGCTGCTCGAACGAAAGGGAGCGCGTGCGGCGCTCGTTACGACCGAGGGGTTCGAGGACGTGCTGGTCATCGGTCGGCAGGCGCGCGGGGAGTTGTACGATCTCGACTGGTCGCGGCCCGCGCCTCTCGTCTCGGAGCGCCTGCGTTTCGGCGTGCGCGAGCGCGTCGCGGCGGACGGCTCGGTCGTCGAGGAGTTGGATGATGAAGAGGTCGCCGCGCTCGTCCGAAAACTGAGGCGCGCGCGCGTCGAGTCGGTCGCAGTCTCGCTGCTCTTCTCGTTCGCGCGGCCAGAGCATGAGAAGAGAATCGAGCGCGCGCTCGCCGAAGGGTTGGAAGGCGTGCCGCTCTCCGTCTCTCACAAAATTCTTCCAGAGTATCGCGAGTTTGAGCGCACCTCGACGGTCGCCACGAA